>JADING010000068.1 GCA_017694135.1 Candidatus Scatoplasma merdavium | reverse complement strand
AAGGTATATGGTTCACGTTCATCAGCTATTAACGTTATCAAAGCTACCGTTGATGGTTTGCGTCAACTCCGCACGACCTCTTTAGCCAAAGAGACCTTGAAAGTTGAGGAAGAACAACATGATTAAGTTACACAATTTAACTGTCGCTGAGGGATCTCTCCACGCTTCTAAACGCGTTGGTCGCGGTCTCGGTAGCGGCATGGGTAAGACTTCTACCCGCGGCCAAAAAGGTGCTGGTGCCCGTTCTGGTGGCGCTATCAATCCGGGCTTCGAAGGTGGTCAATTACCTATCTATCGCCGTTTGCCGAAACGCGGATTTAAGTCCCTCAACCGCGTCGAATATAAAGTTGTCGATTTGCAAAGTATCGATATGGTCGAAGAAGAGACTATCGATTTAACCGAATACTTCAAAGAGCCTGTTAAGGTTTTGAATAACGGGGAAATCAAGTCTAAAAAGACCGTTATCGCTAACGCTTTCTCCGCTTCCGCCAAAGCTGCTATTGAAAAAGCTGGCGGTAAGTGCATCCTCGCATCTGATAAAGGTGCTTCTCAAGAAGAAGACGAGGTGAAATAGGATGAAGAAGATAGCCGCCATATTGCACAACAAAGATGTCTTGAACAGAATTCTGTTCACTTTCGCCATCTTTTTGATCTTCCGTATTGGTTCGGCTATTACGATTCCTGGTGTTACTGTTTCCGATGGTTCCTTCCAATCGAGCGATATTCTCTCTTTGATGAACTTGCTCGGTGGTGGAGCCTTGCAACAATTCTCCTTGTTTGCTCTAGGTGTATCACCTTACATCACTTCGCAAATTATTGTTCAACTGTTGCAGACTGATGTTTTACCTTCTTTGACTGAATTGACAAAAGAAGGTGAAGCGGGCCGCCACAAGATTGAAATGACGACCCGTTATCTGACGATATTGCTCGGTGCTGTTCAGGCTTACGGTATTATTGTCACGATGCAAAACACCCAAGGTTTGACGGTTAACGACACCTCATTCTGGGGATATTGCCAAGTCATTATCATTATGATTGCTGGCACTATGCTCTTGATGTGGCTCGGTGACCAAATTACTGAAAAGGGTATTGGAAATGGTATCTCAATGATTATTTTTGCCGGTATCGTTTCAGCCTTGCCTAACCAGATTATCTCCGCTTTCGAAGAATATCTCGGTCAGAAGATCCTTACTGACGACGCTTCCTTAATTTTGGAAGGTACCGTTCAGTTAACGATTTATATCTTGGCTTTCATCGCTATCATTGTCTTCGTCACATTTATTGAAACCAGTATCAGAAAGTTACCGGTTTCTCATTCAGCTTCTTCGCAGTCCAAAACATCTTTAGCGGCAAAATCTTCTTTCTTGCCATTAAAGATTAACTCGGCTTCTGTTATTCCGGTCATCTTTGCTTCATCGCTCATGATGGCTCCGAGTATCATTGTCTCCTTCATCGGAGGCGCCAATCCGCCGAATTGGGCTAAGCAGCTAGTTAACGTCTTCAACTTCCAAACTATGGTCCAGATGCCTGGTCCTAACGGGACAACTTGGCCTATGCCTTGGGGGTTAATCATCTATCTCCTCTTGATCGTCGGATTTACATTCTTCTATGCAAATCTGCAGATTAATCCGGAGAGAATGGCGCAAAATTTCCAAGAATCAGGAACCTATATTACCGGTTTGCGCCCCGGATTAGAGACGCAAAAATACATCTCTAAGGTTCTTAACAGAATCACCTTCATCGGAGCTATGGCTCTGATGTTCATCGCTGGTTTACCTGTCGTCTTGTCTTTGACAGGGGCAGTTCCTCAGTCGATGTCACTAGGTGGCACCGGTATGATTATCGTCGTTGGTGTGGCTTTAGAGGTCATGCGTCAGATCGATGGTCTATTAGCCGGTAAAAATTACGAAACTAAGGGGGCTTAAAAGTGAAAATTAGTGGACTTAATTTAATACTGATGGGTCCGCCGGGGGCCGGTAAAGGCACCCAATCCGAGCTTATCGTTTCCAAGTACAACATCGTTCATCTTTCTACTGGTGACATGTTCCGTGAAGCTTATAAAAACAAGACGAAAACTGGATTGTTAGCTCACGAATTCACCAGTAAGGGACAGCTTGTTCCTGATGATGTTACTATCGCTCTAGTCAAAGAACGCCTTTTACAAGACGACTGCAAAAACGGTTATCTTCTCGATGGCTTTCCTCGCACTATTGAGCAAGCTGAAGCCTTGGATGAGTTCACTAATTCTATCTCTAGTCCGATTAGCAAGGTCATTGCCTTGGACGCTGATTATAACGAGCTAGTAAAGAGAATCACTTCGCGCCGTGTTTGTCCGGTCTGTGGAGCGAGTTACAATCTCTTTACTAAGCGCCCGTTAGTCGAAGGTGTGTGTGACCACTGCCAATCCAAACTAGTTCAGCGTGACGATGATACAGAAGCAAAGCTTCACACACGTCTAGAAGCTTACGAAAAGCAGACTAAACCGCTTCTGGATTATTACGCTAAAAAAGGCCTGTTAGTTAAAGTAGATGGTTTGCAAGAGATTGAAAAGGTCTTTGCAGACATCGCAGGAGTCTTAGGGGAATGATTTATATTAAATCGCCTTCTGAGATTCAAAAGATGATTGAGGCAGGAAAGATTCTCGGGGAATGTTTCGACTTTATTCGTCCTTACATTGTTCCGGGTGTCTCGACTGGCTACCTCGATGATCTGGTGGAAAAGTTCCTACGCAAGCACAATTGCATCCCTTCGTTTAAGATGGTGGATGATTACCCGGCTTCGATCTGCGCTTCGGTCAACGATATGTTGATTCACGGGATTCCTTCTTACGAGGTAATTTTAAAAGAAGGAGATATCCTGTCTATCGACATGGGTAATATCTATCACGGATATAACGGAGATGCGGCGCGAACTTTCGCAGTTGGCAAGGTATCTGAAGAAGCTCGGCGCTTGATAAAGTGCACTAGAGAGTGCTTCTATGCCGCAATGGATAAGGCTAGAGTAGGTAACCACCTCAATGATATCTCGAAAGAGATTTCCCGCGTGGCCGCTTCTTACGGTTATTCTCCCGTTAAAGAGTTCGGTGGTCACGGTATCGGAAAAGAAATGCACGAAGATCCCTTTATTTGGAACTACGATCGAAAAAATGGTGTGCAAGGTGTGGCCTTGAGAAAAGGAATGTGCCTGGCAATCGAACCGATGATTCTTGCTGGTTCTAGTGAAATTTACCAGCTGAATGACGGGTGGGGAATCGTAAGTGCAGATGGCAAGTTGACCTGCCATTATGAGAATACCATCTATATCGATGATGACGGACCTCACATAACGACCATCGATGAGGATGTGAAAGGATATTTGAGTAATGTCGAGAGATAATTTTATCGTCGTAGAAGCTACTGTTGAGGAAATATTGCCTCAGTGCTATTCAGTTAAGCTTGATAATGGACAAGTGATTCGGGCTACCGTTTCCGGTAAAATGCGCATGCACAAGATCCGTATCTTACCGGGTGACAGAGTCACCGTAGAGCTCTCACCTTACGATTTAACACGGGGCCGCATTACGTATCGGTACAAAAACTGATAACTCAAAGGAGAAAATTGTTATATGAAAGTCAGAGCATCAGTAAAACCCATCTGTGATAAGTGCAGAGTCATCCGCAGAAAAGGCCGCTTAATGGTCGTCTGCTCCAATCCGAAGCACAAACAGAGACAGGGATAATTAGGAGGAAAAGTAAGATATGGCAAGAATTGTCGGGGTCGATATCCCCAACGATAAACAGGTCGTCTATTCGCTTCAATACATCTATGGCATCGGTTTGACCCGCGCCAAGGAAATCGTTAAGAATGCGAATGTTGAACCGACCAAACGCGTTAAAGATCTTTCGGAAGCTGAAATCACTGCTATCCGTAATGTCATCGCTAAATCCGATTACAAACTTGAAGGTGATCTCAGAAGAGAAACCAACTTGAACGTCAAGCGTTTGATGGAAATCGGATGCTATCGCGGAAACCGTCACAAGAAAGGTCTTCCGTGCCGCGGACAGCGTACCAAGACCAACGCTCGTACCTGCAAAGGTCCGCGTAAGACTGTCGCTAATAAGAAAGCGGCTACTATGTAATAGGAGTTAATTAAAATGCCTGCTACTAAAAAGAAAACTACTAAATCTGGTAAGCGCGTTAAAGCGCAGAAGCTGAATTTCACTAAGGGTATTGCTTACATTCACGCTTCCTTCAATAACACCATCATTTCTATCGCCGACTCTAAAGGCAACGTCATCGGTTGGGCTTCCGCCGGTTCTATGGGTTACGCCGGAGCGAGAAAATCCACTCCTTACGCTGCTCAAATTGCTGCTGAACACGTTGGCAAAGCTTGCTATGATCGCGGCTTACGCGAATTAGATGTCAACATCAAGGGACCTGGTCCGGGCCGTGAATCGGCTTTGAGAGCACTCTCCGCCTGCAAGTTCAAAATCAACGCTATCGCAGACGTGACACCTGTTCCTCACAACGGCTGCCGCCCTCCCAAACGCCCTAGAGGTTAATAACTAAAAAGGAGATAACAGGATGAAAACCTTTACGCAATTAAAATTCCAAAAAACTGCTGACAGAGAAAATCCCAATGTTGGTCACTTTGTTTTAGAACCGCTCGAAGGCGGGTTTGGTATTACCTTGGGTAACGCTCTTCGCCGCGTATTGCTCTCTTCGATTCCTGGTGCTAGCATCTACGCTGTCACTATCGAAGGAGCTAGACATGAATTCACCGCTTTAGAAGGGGTGATTGAAGATGTCCCGGCCATCATTTTAAACTTCAAAGACTTAGTCCTCACTATCGATGGCGATGATGAAGATGAAACTCCACATGTCTTAACTTTAGATGTCAGTGCTGAAGGTGAAGCTACCACTGTTAAGGCCAGCGATATTTATTGCCCGGCCGGTGTTCACATTATCAATCCTGATCTCGAAATCTGCCACTTGGCGGAAGGCGGTCACATTTCTATGGAAATTTCCGCTAACCGTGGAAGAGGCTATCTAACTAATGAGCAAAACAAGAAGCTCTACACTATCCCTACCGGTACTATTGCTACTGACTCAATCTATTCGCCGATTGTTAAAGTCAATTACCACGCTAATCCTACTCGTGTTGAACACGATACTAACTACGATAGTTTAGAGCTTGATGTTGAAACTAATGGGGCTATAACCCCTGAAGATGCGGTCTCTTTAGCCGCGAAGATCCTCATCGAACACTTAAAGTATTTCGAAGACTTAAATCCGGAAGTCGAATCTACTGCGGTCTTCAATTCTGGACATGAAATCAGCCGCGATAAAGCTGCTGACACTCCTATTGAAGAGCTCGAACTCTCGGTCCGCTCTTACAACTGCTTGAAGCGCGCTTCAATCTCTACTATCAATGAGCTTTGCAACCGCACTGAGGAAGAATTAGTCAAGGTTCGCAATCTCGGTAAGAAGTCGCTTAAGGAAGTTAAAGAGAAGCTCGAGGCTCACGGGTATCACTTCCGCGATGCTAAATAAGGAGAATCTATATGAGTACACAAGGTCGTAAAAACGTTCATGGTAAAGGTGGTGTCCGCTTTAAGGCTGGTTACACTGCTTCCAAAGATAAATCAATGTTGCGCAATGTCGTGACTCAGCTCATCATTTCCGAGAAGGTTGAAGTCACCGATAAGGTCGCTAAGCAAATTGTCCCTCTCGCTGATCGTTTAGTTACTTATGCGAAGAAGAACACTGTTGCTTCCCGTCGCGAAGCTATGAAAATCTTGCGCGATGTATACACAACTTCCAAGGAAGACGAGACTGTTTTGCAGAAACTCTTCAATGTCATCGGTCCGCGTTATAAAGAACGCAACGGTGGTTATACTAGAGCTTTGAAACTCGGTAACCGCAAAGGCGACAACGCTCCGATCAGCTTGGTAAGCTTCGTTTTATAAGCTAATCAATTAGTCCCTAGTTAATCTGGGGACTTTTTTTAATTTTTATAAAATAAAAAAAAACTCGCAATAGCGAGTGATGGGTACCCCAAATCCTAGACATTAAATGTTTGTTAACTGGATTATATCATAAGACTAACATGGATGCTTCCCTAAATTTAGATGGAGGCATCCATTTTGTTTTGCTTTTAATCCTTTTGTTATTGTA
>JADING010000067.1 GCA_017694135.1 Candidatus Scatoplasma merdavium | reverse complement strand
ATTTTTGATAATAATAAAGTAATATTAATTGTCAATAAAATAATAATCAATTATTAAATTATTCCCGTTTAATTGTTAAAAACTTGTAATTAAAGTAAGCGTTTTCATACTTGTATACAAGTTAGAGATTTTCCGATGATAATTGATAATGGACTGAGAGAGGAATTTTGAAAACTTGTATACAAGCGGTTAATTGAACCCCACCTTTTCTCTTGCATTGAAAACTGAAAACGATTACAAATTACATATAGGGAGTTTTAAACGCTCTCAAAAAGAAAGGTATGTTTTATGAAAAAAATTAGTCGTTTGTTAGCCTTATCTGTGCTGACAGTGGGGGGATTGTTAGTCTCGTGTGATGATAGCACTAGCAGCAGTGTCTCTAGCGGTGGATCAGAAGGTTCTTCGGAAACCGTTTCGTCAGTGGAAGATGGTGACTCATCTGAGAGCACTTCTTCTGTTGTCCGTGCTGAATCTAGTGCCGGTGATCCTGATGGAACTCATTTGAGAATGTGGATCGCTAAAGCCGATTTGGATGCTTTAACGAATTTGGTCACAGCTTATAACACTAAATATCCTCAAGATACTATTTATGTCACCGGTATCGAAATGGCCGAAGGCGATATCGGTAACAACATCGGTACTGACCCTGATGCTTTGCCTGATGTTATGCACGTTCCTGGTGACGTTTTAACTAGATATCAAGACAGTGAAACCTTCTATGCTATTCCGCAAAATATCATTGATGAATACGCTGTTGATTCTGAAGGTAATGTCGATTTAACTAATGCTGTTTTAGAATCTGGTAAACGCAATAATGTTCAATTAGGTTTACCGTTCTCTATTAACACTTTCTATTTGTATTACGATACTAGAGTTTTTGATGCTGAGGACTTTGAAAGACAACAAGACTTTGAAGCTGTCTTAAAAGAAACTAAAACCCAGTTTGGTTACGATATGTCTAACGGCTGGTATACTCAAAACTTCTTTATGTCTAAAGGTGGTATCTTTGAAGATAATGGTACCTCCCTTACTGATACTCACTTAGACACCGATGATGCTTTGCAGGTTGCGAAGACCATTCAACATATGTATCAAAACTCCGATATTTATTTTATGGAATCGCAAGCAAATCAGTTGAATAGAGAAAATCTCTCGGCTTATGCTTCTGGTACTTGGGATTATCCTCAACTTGTTACAAAGTGGGGTGGTAAAGAGAATGTCGGTATGACAGTTTTACCTCATTTCAATATCGGCGGAACTTCAACTCAAATTCTTCACGTTGGTGATTACAAAGCTGTTGCTGTTGCTAACTCATCAGATAACAAGGAAGATGCTTCGAAGTTTGCGGCTTTCTTAGTTTCTGAAGAAGGTCAGAAAATCAGATTCGAAGGTAATGGTGGTGGTACTTGCCCTACTTCTTCCGCTTTAGCTGAAGATCCTGAATTTGCGAAAAAATACGATTTTGGTACTGTCTTAAGTGAAGTCCAACAGTTGACTTTCCAACAAAATACTTCCGCTAAGTTTGCTTCATGGTGGGATTCTGCTACCGCGTTTGCTAACGCGATTAAGGCAGACCCTGATATGTCTGAAGCTGATTTAAGAGCCAAACTCAACGACTTGCAGACCGCCATCTTAGCGTAATTGCGAATTTTAAATCGGGAGGCAGAAAATTATCTGCCTTCCGGTTTTTTGCCGTTTTAAGGAGGTACAATGACTTATATTGAATATATTTCCTTACCATGGAAGGAACAGGTCAAATATAAGGTTTCTCAATCATTCGCCAACTTCGGACATGGATTTGTCAATTTTTTTATTAGTATTGGACTGTTTTTTGCCAATATCGGTAAAAAGATTTGGGGCGTATTAGTAGATGCTTATCAATCATTCGTATTTGGTGATGTGTGGACTAAGTGCTCTTTTTTAATTCTTGGTTTATCGCACATTCGCCGCAAACAGATTGTCAAAGGCATTTTGCTAATGGCAGTTGAGGCCTTGTTTATTTTTTATATAGTTGCTTTTGGCGCCTATTCGCTCCGCGGGTTGGTAAGTTTAGGTGAAACTAAACTCCGGTATTTTATTTCTTACGATGGCGTAAATATAGCGCCAGGATTTGAAAACGCCATATTCACAACACAGGCAGCAGCTATTACTTTCGCGCAAAACTTTATTCCGGAAAATGCTGGAGCAGATTACGTAGCACCGACAATGACGATCTCGGTCTTTGGTGATAACTCATCGTTGCTATTGCTGTTTGGTATTTTAGCGGTAATTTTAGTTATCGCTTTTGTTTGCTATTATTTTTCTACCGTTCGTTCATCCTACCGCGTTCAAGAGTATTATGAAGCGAAGATACACTTACCTACTTTCTTTGAAAGTTTTAAATCTTTACTGGATGAAAAATTCTATATTACTTTGCTCTTGTTGCCTATTATAGGTATCTGCGTGTTTACTATTTTGCCGGTTATAGATATGGCCACGATGGCTTTCACTAACTACGATGGCAATCACATGTATCCGGCTAGCTTGTTCACTTGGGTTGGATTAGCTAACTTCTACAATTTGTTCGCAGGTTATTCTAGCAGCGGTTCTAATTTTTCATACACGTTCTTCCACATTCTCGGTTGGACGTTGATTTGGGCTTTCTTTGCCACTTTCTTGAATTATTTCCTCGGTATGTTAGTGGCGATGCTCATTAATAAAAAGGGCATTAAGCTCAAGAAGTTATGGCGTACATTGTTTGTTTTATCTATCGCTATGCCGCAGTTCATTTCGTTGCTTACCTGGTCTAAATTCTTAGGCAGCGGTGGTTTCATTGAAATGTTACTTAAGCAGTTTGGCTTTATGGATAGTTTAGATACGTTAACTATTATGGATAATGCGAATATCGCTCGAGTCATTATTATTGCTATTAACGTCTGGATTGGTATTCCTTATACCATCTTGCAGATCTCTGGTATTTTAATGAACATCCCTGCTGATTTATACGAATCGGCTCAAATTGATGGTGCTAAGCCTTCAACCAGCTACTTCAAAATCACCTTGCCTTATATTTTGTTCGTCACTGGTCCGTATTTAATTACTCAGTTTGTCGGTAACATCAACAACTTCAATGTCATTTATTTCTTAACTGGTGGTAGACCGCTTGATTTGAATTATATGAACGCTGGCCGCACTGACTTATTAGTTACTTGGCTATATAAATTGACAACCGGTGCTAGCTCTTCATACAACTATGCCGCTGTTATCGGTATCATGATCTTCTTGATTTCAGCTGTACTCTCGCTGATTGCTTACCGCCATACTTCGGCTGTTAAAAACGAGGAGAATTTCGCATGATCAATAC
>JADING010000066.1 GCA_017694135.1 Candidatus Scatoplasma merdavium | reverse complement strand
TTAGGACCCTTGATTTCAGTATCAATGATATTAATGTTACTCAAATTGTTAACAAGCGCCTTATTAGAATCACCCTTGAAACGGCCGCAAACAGTACCGAAATATCCTTCTCCACCATTTGCTCCATCAGGGTAAGCGATTGAACAATTTTCAAAAGTGATATTGTCCATAGTTCCACCGGTAATAATACCAGCAAAAACCGCGGTGTCAGAAAGGCCAGTCACTGAAACGTTTTTAAATGTTAAGTTTTTCGCAGTTCCGCTAAATTCATTAAACAACGCTGTTTCTGGCGAGGTTGATTCAATATTTAAATTTTCAATCGAATAACCTTGTCCATCTAAAACCCCTTCGAATTCAATAACTTTCTCCGGATTGTAATTCCAATCGTAAGAAGAACAATCGATGTTGTTAATAAGTCGGAAAGTTGAACCAGCAGTTTCCATGTTGGTTGTCATATCGTAAAGCTCTTCAGGAGTTGAAATGTTAATGACGGTAGAAACATCGTTTGAAACGTAAAGCGGACTTGTTCCATATAAGTTGTAAGCTACCGCATACACATCGTACTCTTTATTTAAATCCAAACCTTGAGTTTGAATCTCGATATCGCGAGACGGGTTTACGCTTGAGCCAGAAATAATCGCTCCAGCAACAGTTTGGTTTCTCACCGACTCAGCACTAGGAACAGGGCTATCTTTATCTAAAACCGCATAAGCGATAGTAGCGTCACTTCTAAAAAGCTTGCCTGATATAGTTAAATAACCTTGCGTCGGTTCTAAAGTTGCATCTTCTGTTTGAATCGCTTGTAAATGCGAAACCTTAAAATCTACTATGGCAGGAGCATTTTCTTTCTTATCTAAGTAATAAGTAACTACCACATCTTTGGTTTCTTTAGTTGAAGTTAAAGTAACTGTATAAGTGTGAATAATCATCTTATATCCGTTTGAAGTTGTCTCGTCTCTCTTATCGGATACAGTGTAATCGACATTTTCAGTATAAATTTCATCTTCGTTAAAACGGTTGTGAACTTCGAATTCCGGTTCGGCTTCGATTTCAGAAGCGTCTTCTTCAAAACCAATGATCTCGTCTTCGTAATTAGCGATGGTTCCAATGCCATCTTCCCTGTTAGGATTCACCTGCTTACCCAAAGCCAAGTTTTCCAAACTATCTAACTTGATATCGCTTAAATAAGTGTGCCCTTCTTTAGAACCAGTAAGCAGGTTAATTTGAAGGCCATCAACAACGCTTGCAGCAGAAGAACAAGCGACACCTGCACCTGGAATATATGAGGGGTTATCAGTATTTATTTCAATATATTGATCCGCTTCCCAATCATAGACGTAGAAACGGAGGTAAGAAGACATTCTCATCTCTAGTCTGAATCTCTGCCAAACCCCTTCTTTTGGAATATAAGAAGAAGCCTTGGTGTATCCAGCTGTAGTCAAATAATAAAAACCTGTGTGATCTAACTTAATTCCTATAAAACTAGAGTCTCCGTTCATCAACTCGAGCTCTACACCATTAGTTTCTCCAGTAAACATAATTGATCCTTCTAACACAAAGGTGCCGGAAGTCAATTGATCAGAAGTGACGTTAAGTTTAGAACGATATCCTATTTCTGAAGTTAAGCGCATAGACCTAATATCTATCGCCTTCTTTCCATCAATCATATCATTGAAATTAGGAAGAGAATCAACGATTGTAACATTGCCTTGATCACCTTTAACTAACTGCCACTTGTAATAGTTAGATAAATCGATGCCAGTTAAATACGAGGTAAAATCTTCGTTAAATTCCAAGGGTAAATCTTCAACCTCAATATCGCTTTGTTTCAAAACTTTAATTGTGAAATCTCTTTCTTTTGTCGTAGTTACCCCATTGGCAGTATAAGAAGCTTTCGCTGTCAAAGTAAGGCTGACATCTTCGTTTTCTGGACGAGTTATACGGCAAATAATATCAGAAACGGCTCCGCTATCTTTATAGACAACTTCGATTTTAGCCACTTCTTCATTAGAGGAAGCCCAAGTGATGCTACAACCGTAATTGCCGTAAGTAATTAAACGGAAATCATTGACGACATTGTTAGCGTCAACATTGAGTTCAATAAGCGAAAGAGCGTCATCTAAAATCGCATCAGTATCAACGCTGGTTTCAGCGTATTTTACAGAGGTGTTATTAATAGAAGGAACTAACAATCCTGCTCCCGCTACTAAAAGTAGCAACAAATTAATTCTTTTCATCTTCTTTCCTCCTATAAGTTAGCTCCTAAAGGCGCGTTGTCAGCACCCATGGTTTGCAAAGGGGAGTCTTCTTTCAATTGCAAGAAACCGTTCAAGTCAAGATTACCCTCTTCATCTCTCCACTCTGAATGAACATCGGCAATTTTAGAAGCCGGTGTCCCTAAAGAGGACTGCGGTTGAATAGATTCAATAGAAACAAAAGGAACCTCATCCAATTCGTAAAGCTGGCCCTTTAATCCTTCAACAGAATAGTCACAAGCCTGAATGCCGTTAATATAAAGGTTAGATAACCCGTTATAGAACAAACAGTGATCAGCGCTGCCTTTATATTCATCTTTAGAGTTAGCAACTCTCACTTCTCCAGTAATTGGTGAAACTCTTGAACCTGTACAAAAAGACAAGCAGTTTTTGTAATAGTTAAGCGAAGTAGCAACATCGCGACAAGTGGAAAAGTTATATCCATCATCATCTCTCGAACCGTTATTAAACGCCGTGCAATTTTCAAAATACAAAGGTCCAGGATTAGAATTATCGGTAAATCCACAGGCCATATTGTCAAAAGCAATACAATTGATAACCTTGTGAGCAACCGAAATGTTTTCCCCACCTAATTTAAATCCGTTACCATCAGAATTAGATGATCCTACACCACCGGTAGTAATTCCGTTGTTAAAAGCCACACAATCAATCAAAGTGACAGGACCAATAGGACCAGATTCACCTTTAGAATACAAATCCCATCCATCATCGATATTGTTATAAGCGATGCAACCTTCAAAAACGTTCCCGTATCCAGTAGTTAACTTACAAGCAAATCCATCCGAATCTTCTCCACTAGGATCAGCGTTATCGTGCGAAGTGCAATTTTTAATTAAATTGTAAGAAGGCCACTGATCGATAGAATTGTAAGAAGATGATGAACGTCCTAACTGAATGCCGCTATCGCGACATGCGTAAACTTCTATATCTTCAACAATATTGTGATTTCCACCTATATATACTCCGTTATCACCAGCTCCAGTGACTGTGAACCCTTTTATATGCCAGTAATTTGAATCAATAGATATACCCCTGTTAGCTGAATAGAAAGGCTGCATAGAAAAATCAAAGAGGACATCGACATATTCTCCGTCAACGACATCCGGCTCCATGACTTTCATTTCCTCTTCTGATGTCGCAGGATACAATTCTCCAATAGTAGGAGAAACTTGAATAGTCAAAGAAGAAACATAGGTTCCTTCTAACAAAACAATCTTTCCACCAGGTTTAAGTTGATTCATCGCATATTGGACATCGTAAGGCGATTCCCTAGTTCCGCTAGCATCAGTAGTTCCCCCATCCGGAGAACAATACAAAATCTGGATCTCATCCCCTACATCTCCCGAAGAAGATGTTGAAGAACCAGAATTAAAAGTACTTAAAGTTTCATCTTCACAACCAACTAATCCACCTAACAACAAAAGTGAAAGCAGAAGTAATTTTTTTCGCACAGTCTTACCTCCTATTAAAACAAATACGCATTCAAGTTAATATAACACAGAAAAAAGCGCTAACATAAAAAAGCAAAATATTTTGTGCACCAAGAACAAGAAAAATGACAAATGCTAGTAACCGATTTCTTTTTTGCTTTAATCTATATGTGAAGTTTTTTATTCTAAGCAATAAAAAGAAAGGAACAATTGTATGAAAAAACTTTTAACCCTATTAATGCTGGGTGGTATGGCCTTTGGCTTAGCAGCTTGCAACGACGACACAGCAGAAACTTCTAGTTCTTCTGAAGAAACCACAACTTCCGAAACAACAACATCAGAAGAAACTACCACTTCATCTGAAACCGTCTCTTCTGAAACAGTATCTTCTTCTGAAACAGTTACATCAGAAGACACCACTTCATCTGAATCTACAACTGTTGATAACACAGTGACTAAGACGATGGATTTGTCGAAATTTACTAAAACAGGTGATGAAGATGGTGAACCTGGTCTCGAACCAAATGAATACGACACAGATGGCTTCTTCTATGCTATCGGTACTCAATTAGAAGTTGGAAAGCGTATTAAGACCGCTGGTACTTCAGATATTTCTGGCAGTAGTACTCCAGCAAAAACTGATCATGTCATTATGTTCACTACTACTGGTGGTGGCACCTTAACCATGAATGCCAAAGCCGGATCAAAAAATACTGCTGGTGTTATTTATTTAGCTTCAACTTCCGCTACTTCTCCTGAAACACTTACTACAGACTACACGGTAATCGATGGGGTTGCTTTCCCGGATGACAATTATGCTTACTATACTTTAGAATTCCCTTCAGCGGGTACATATTTAATCTTATGCACCGATAACGTTTCATTTAAGGAATTAGAAGCCACTTGGATTCCTGGTGCCCAACATGAAGTCACTTCAGGATTAACAGTTTCCAATCCTAACACTTTAGTCCCGGCTGAACATTTGTTGGGTAATTATGAGGCTGGAAAATTAGGTAACTATACTTTAACTGGCGCTGTTGATATGAATTCCCGTAGAAACGATCCTACAACTGGATCGAAATTCACTGGTAATATTGGATGTGTTTACGCTCAATTAGAAGGTGCGGAAGATAACATTACCTTCACTCCTACTTCTGCTGGTACACTTACCATCTACGCCGCTGGTGATGGCGCTACTGGTTCATTGACCATTTCTGCCACTGGTGCTGATGATGTTACTAACGCCTTGTTAGATAATGGCGATAAGGATCTTACCACTATCACTACCACTTTAACAGCTAACACCACTTACACCATCCACAACACCGCTGTTGCAGAAGGCGCTGAAATTATTGATGCTTACGTTTACTACATCACTTTCGCTGCTATTTAATTAACGCCAATTAGAACAAACTTATAATTTCCTCTATTAAAAAGAGTGCCGCACTTGGCACTCTTTTTATATCTTTACTGTTTTTTAAATCATTTCGTAATAGATTTTTTCTAATTCCTTAGCAGACATAATCTTAGGAACTGGATAAAGGGGGTTCCCTTCTTTAGCGGCGTGCTGCGCTAAAGTGGGGATGTCTTCTTTCTTAATTATTCCTTCAAAACTAGAAGGAATATTTAACTTGCTATTTAGTTCTTCGATAGCTTGAATGAATTTATTGGCCTTATCTTGAATAGAATCTCCCTTGATTCCAACTATATCAGCTAGCTTTGCTAATTTTTTATAAGCTTTCTTTCCGTAAGCTTTTAAAACGTATGGCATGCATATAGCGATAGCAAGGCCGTGAGGAGTGTTATAAAAAGCTGAAACAGCGTGGGATAGAGAATGAACGTAACCGACATATGCTCTGGTGAAGGCGATACCAGCGTAATATGCCGCAAGTTGCATGTTAGTACGGTAAGTTAAATTCTTCGGTTCCTGGCAAGACTTCTCTAAGTTTTCGAATATGAGTTTAACCGCTTTTTCTGCTCTGTCTTTAGTTTTAGAAGTGTTAGAAGATCCTATGTAGGCTTCAACAGCGTGACAGAGAGCGTCCATTCCGGTAGTGGAAGTCACTTTGTAAGGTAAACCAACTAAAAGGTTAGGATCTAAGAAGGCGTAATCAGGAATTAATTTAGGATCTTCTATAGCGTATTTGTCTTTGTTTTTAGGATCAGAAATTACCGCAGCTAAGGTTGTTTCTGATCCGGTACCTGCGGTTGTAGGGACTGCGATTAAAGGAGGTAACTTATGGCGGAGTTTAAGTAAGCCTTTCATTTTTGAAACGCTCTTTTTGGGGTTTGTTGCGCGCGCACCAATCGTTTTAGCGCAATCCATAACCGATCCACCACCGATAGCAACAATAGCATCTAACCCGTTTTCTTTGTATACTTTTAAACCTTCTTCAACATTTTCAATAGTAGGATTAGGTACGACATTTTTAAATACTTTATACGTTCTTTTTTCCCTGTTGAGTTCTTCTTCTAAAGGCTTAATTAAACCTAATGAATAGAGAGTCTCATCGGTTACAATTAAAATCTTTTTATCTTTTAAGATTTCCGGTATTTTTTTAATACCCTCATTATCGCTAATGAGTTTAGGTTCAGAAAAATCCAAAAAGAAGCATCCAACATACAAGCACTTTTGGAAAATACGGCAATAAGCTTTATAAAAAACGTTCATAAATTTCTCCTTTAATCTTTGTTTAGAACGGAAAGAAGCAAGGTGCGAAGAATGTTAACGGCCTTGCTCTCACCCTCTGAGGTACCTTCGTTATAAATGATTGTATCCGCATAAAACTGCGTAGGTTTAACATACAAGTCATACATCGGCTTAACAGTTGCAAAATACTGCGAAATAATAAAGTCAAACGGGCGGTTAGCTCTTTCGGAATGATCGCGAATTAAGCGGCGCAAAAATCTTCTTTCTGGAGAGGCAGCAACAAAGATCTTTAAATCAGCTAAGTCTCTGACCTTCTCGTTTTCCAAGGCCATAATGCCTTCTAAAATAACCAGTTTCTTAGGCTGAACAATTTCGCTGACTTTCGAACGCGTCTGAATATTAAAATCGTATATTGGCTTTTCAATTGCTCTATCGTTTTTAAGCTCATTGATTTGCTTTAAAATGAGTGGCCAATCAAAGGCATCAGGGTGATCGAAGTTCTGCTTTCTTCTTTCTTCAATGCTCAAATGAGAAATGTCTTTGTAATAATCATCAAAAC
>JADING010000065.1 GCA_017694135.1 Candidatus Scatoplasma merdavium | reverse complement strand
GTTATGGTCCTTACAAAGCTAAAATTGAACCGAGAAAGGCAAATAAAAAGAGCAAATTAGTATTAGTTACTGCCATTACTCCAACAAAGTATGGTGAAGGTAAGACAACCACAGTTATTTCTTTGGTTGATGGGCTTAACGCTATTGGTAAAAAAGCAATCGCTACTCTTAGAGAACCTTCTTTAGGGCCTGTTTTTGGACTTAAAGGCGGAGCGACCGGAGGAGGAAAGGTAACGGTTGAACCAAGCGAAGATATAAACCTTCATTTCAATGGTGATATGCACGCTTTAACTTCATCTATCGATTTGATAGCTGCTGTAATTGACAATCACATTTATCAAGGCAATGAGCTTGATATTGATCCGACTCGTGTCCAATTCAAGCGCGCTTTAGATGTCAATGACCGCAGTTTAAGAGAAATAACTATTGCTCAAGGTCCACTTTCAAAAGCCAGTGGAAGACCGTTAAACGGAATCGAAAGAAAAGATGGTTTTGTCATCACTGTTGCTCACGAGCTTATGGCAATAATGTGCTTAGCTAAAGATGAAGATGATTTTGCCGCTCGTTTGAAAAATATCTTGGTGGGATATTCTTTAAGTGAACATAAGAAGATAACTGTCGGTGATTTAAAGGTCTCTAAGGCTGTAATGAAACTTATGAGGCAAGCTTTGAAGCCCAATTTGGTTCAGACTTCCAACGGATCTCCAGCCTTAGTTCACGGTGGTCCTTTTGCCAATATCGCTCACGGATGCTGTTCTTTGATAAGCTTAAATACCGCTTCAGCTCTATCGGATATCGTTGTTACAGAGGCCGGTTTCGGTTCTGATTTAGGAGCAGAAAAATTCTTAGATATCGTTTCTGATGTCGGAGACCTTCGCCCTGATCTTTGTGTTATGGTTGTAACTATTCGCGCATTAAAACATCACGGTGGTTGGCAAGAAGATGAGGGAGAGAGTGTCGATAAGATGTTAGAAGGAACGAAAAACTTGCTTCAGCATATTTCTAACATGAAGAAGTTCGGCCTCGATGTCGTCTGCAATATCAACAAGTTTTATCAAGACACACCATCGGAAATTCAAGCTCTAGAAAAGTTTTTAGATGAACGTAATATTCCTTATGCTCTAAACGATGGCTTTGAAAGTGGAGTAGAAGGATGTATTGATATCGCCAATCTAGTTTCTGAACACCTGCAAATGAATCTATCTAACTACCATCGTCTTTACAATAAAAACGAACCTTTGAAAGATAAGATAGAAAAGATATGCAAAGAGATTTATCACTCTTCATTGGTCGAATACGCACCCTTGGCTTTAAACAAACTATCAGAATACTCCTCTGATAAAGATTATTCTTCTTTCTATGTTTGTAACGCTAAGACTCCAATGTCATTCTCTGATAATGCCAAGTTACTCAACGCTCCGAAAGATTTTGTTTGTCATGTCAAAGATATTGAACTCGCTCAAGGAGCGGAGTTTGTCATTCCGATCATGGGATCAATTGTAAGGATGCCAGGCCTGCCTAAAGTTCCAGCGGCTTGCAAAATGGAAGAAGATGATTGAACTTCGAGGCAAACCTGTAAAAGACAGGATTATTGAAAAGTTAAATAAGAGGATTCTATCAGGCCAGAAGGTCAACTTTAAGCTTATTTACAATCCTAAATTTAGCGAAGCTCTCGCTTACGCTAATCAAATTGATAAATTAGCAAGTAAATTAAACCAATCTGTTGAAAGGTTTGAAATCAGCAATTTTAGCGAAGCGGTTAAAGCTTTAAACACTTCAAAAAATGATCCACTAGCAAATATATGCATTTGCAGACCACTTGGAGTTTTAGATGAAGATAAGCTCATATCAAGTGTACCTAGCAACATGGATGGAGATATGCTTACTCCTTTAAACAGAGGGAAGCTAGCAAGTGGTGAAATTCAATATCTAACTTCAACTGCCCAAGCGGTGAGGTTAATTCTTTCTTACTATCAAATTGAATTAAAGGGAAAGAATGTCCTAGTTTTAGGCCGCTCAAATTCCGTTGGCTTACCAATTTCTTTAATGTGTTTAATAAGCAGCGCTTGTATAACTACCGTTCATTCGCAAGTTCCAGTCGAAAAAATTAAACAGCAAGTTAAGCTAGCAGATGTAATAATTTCAGCAACTGGTGCTAGAAATATCATCTCTAAAGATGATTTTAAATCTCATCAAGTTTTAATTGATTGCGGATATCACGATGATGGAAAAGGGGATTTTGACTTTATCCCTAATATTTACGCATACACCCCTGTTCCAGGTGGAATAGGTCCAATAACTATTTCTTGTTTGATAGAGAATGCTTTCTTTTTAAAATACGGTGAATAAAAACACTGGTAAATCACTGTTGTTTTAATTAAAAATGCGCCGGAGGGGATTCAAACCCCTGACCTCAACCTTCGGAGGGTTGCACTCTATTCAGCTGAGCTACCGGCGCGTGCATTTTATTTTATCACACTTGTTTATCTAAATTTTTTTGCTTGCAACCATATATATCTATATATGGCGTATTTACAGCTTGAAAACTTATCGTTTTCTTATCCGATATTAGAAGGTGAAAAGAAAGTGTTTTCTCATTTAAGTTTTAGTTTTCCTTCTTCGGGATTAGTCTGCATCATTGGAGAATCTGGTTGCGGTAAATCGACCTTGCTTCATTTGATTGGAGGGTATTTAATCCCGGATGAAGGGGAAATAAAGACAGATTTTGATATTTTAGATACAGGAATAGTTTTTCAATCTCTTTATTTAATAGAACATTTAAATTTGCAAGACAACGTGGCATTAGGCCTTGTTTTAAAAGGAGAAAAAAGAGAAAACGCTTGTAAAATAAGTGAAGAAATCCTGACTAAATTAGGACTAGAAGGGTATTTAAATAGCGATGTAAACAAACTTTCAGGTGGTCAGAAGGCTAGAGGAAATATCGCTCGAACTTTATCTAATAAAACTTCCTTGCTTCTTTTAGATGAACCAACAGGTTCTTTAGATGAAACTAACAGCAGGGAGATATTTGATTTACTAAAGCAAATCGGTAAGTCAAACCTTGTTATTGTTGTTACTCACAACAAAGACTTGGCTTTAGAAAAATCTGATTGTGTATATTCTTTAGAAAACGGCAACTTCGTTTGTTTAAAAAAGCTAAATTGCCAAGAAATTGAAGTCAAAAGTAAAAGCGAGAAAACAACAATTAGAATCGATGAATCGCTTTTTCTCTGTTGGTCATTTCTAAAATCTCGCGGCAAAAAGTTTTTAGCATCAATTTCCTTTTTGTGTTTGGCCTTGGCTTTTTTAATGTTGGCTTTTAACGGTATATCTAATGCCGATGAGGCTATACAATCAATTGAACAGACTTGTTTCAATTACGAAGTATTTACCATCCAAGAAAAGAAGAAATACGAACTTGATGACCAAGATATGGTTTTATATAAGCTAGTTAAGCTGTCAGAAGAAAAAGAAGAAGTCATTGCTTCCAAGTTTCCTGAAATAAAATTTTATCCTTGCTTAGACTCTATTTTATTACCGCAGTTTTATCCAAAAGTTAACGGCGAGTATTTATCTGATGCAGCATTTTTATCCCCGTCTTTTAACTTCAATAAGCCGCTTGTTTCAGGTAGAGAACCGAGCAGATACAACGAAGTTATTGTTAACACGGATTTCAATGATTTACTAAACGGTAGCAGTTCATTTCGCTTGGAAATTGAAAAGGAGATACTCACTTCGGCATATGGGAGTAGCGTTTCTGATCTATTAGAGATTTCAATAAATTTTAAAGTAGTTGGTGTATGTAAGGAAAATGAGCTCTTTTCACGTCCATCTGTATACTATTCTTATTCGTTAATCAAGGATTACCTCGATAGAATTGAATTACCTAACGCTTCAGAAATGTTAGGTTATCCGATAGATATTAAACAGAGATTAGAGTTGTTTTCATTTCAAGATGACGATTTGACTTCATTTAAAACCATCGGAACATATTTTTATCCTCATGACGTTAAAGAATATGTCGATTCTTTATCCGATGTATTTTCATTTTCTTCTTATCCTTTAGATTTAGGAAGTTCCTTTACAACTCTGATTGAATCAATGGGAAAACTGGCATTCTTATTTTTAGTATTAGCCTGTGCTTGCAGCTTGTTTTTAGAAATGGTCCTAATTGAGCACACTTATAGAGATAAGAGAAAAGAATTAGCTATTTACCTTTCTTTTCACTTGGATTTCAAAGCTTTTTTCAAAACTTGCTCAGGACAAATAACAATTCAAATTTTCGCGGTTGTTCTTTTAAGTTTAGCTGTTTATCCAGTATTGGCTTTCTTAGGAAACTCATTGTTTAGCTCGTTTTCTTTTCCTAGTTTATTTTATTTACTTCCAGATGCTATTAGCGTCTTGGCTTTAATTGTTTTAAGCGTTGTCTTTGCCTTTGTTTCAAACTTTTATCCAATGTGGAAAATGTATTTCAAAGGCAACCTTATAGATTTATTGAAAGGAGAATAAATGTATAAAATTAAAAATTTATCATTCACCTATCCTTCCAATAAGGCTCCAGCTTTGCAAGATATAAACTTGGAATTGCCTTCGACTGGTCTTGTTTATTTAATTGGAGAATCTGGTTCTGGTAAAACAACTTTTATCAATGTTTTAGCAGGAATTTTAACAAATTATTGCGGAAGCTTAACATGTGATAAGCGTGAGCTTTCTTCTTTTAGTTTAGAAGAAAAGAACGATTATTTATTAAAGTTAGTTTCTATAGCAAACCAGCAGGACAGTTTTGAAGAAAGTTTGACCGTATTAGAAAACCTCAATGTTGGATTTGATATTATCGATTTATCAAAGGAAGAAAAGATCGCTAGAATTGAGGAACTCTCTAAGCTTTTGAAAGTCGATTCTCTTTTAAAAAGGAAAATAAGGGAGCTTTCAGGTGGGGAAGTAAAGAGGATAAACCTTCTTAGAGCATTAATTAGAGATACCCCAGTTTACCTGCTAGATGAACCTTTAGGACCTTTAGATGAACG
>JADING010000064.1 GCA_017694135.1 Candidatus Scatoplasma merdavium | reverse complement strand
ACATCATGTTATTTGTGGCAATAATGTTAGAAGGAAATGTAAAAACCTATGAATTAGCGTCTACAACATTGGACTTTCTCTTTCGAGATACTTATATAGAGTTTTATTATTAGTAAAATAATGAGGTATTTATGTTTGAAACATTGCTTTTAGCTACATCGATGATTTGTGGAGTAGGCGTAAACGTTTCAAATCATCAAGTTAGTGAACCTACTCAAGTTGTTAATGACCAAGTTGAAAGTAATTCAATCAGTAGATCTCTTTTTTTGTTATTACGCCTTTATGAACTGTTTTGGAAAATACATAAAATCACAAAAATAAATAGTTAGATATTTATAAAAAGCTTTTAATGTTTTGTTTATAATAACCACTAGCAATAATATTATGATTTTTTAATAATTATTATTTTGAAGAAACTACCTCTTTTTACTATGAATTAATTTTTTAGAAACAGATGAATTTTCATTGTCAATCAAGTTATGATCTTGCTCTATATTCTTATCAATATCTATTATTTGATTAACACCTTCCTTTTGATAACTATTATCTGAATCTGTTGATTTAGAGGATTCTAAAACATGAGTTTGATTTTTATTAATCGCTCCGCTTTTAAATAAAGCAAATTTAGCTAATACCGGTCCGCACATTTCATAAAGCACTGATGAACTTAAAATAATTGAAAGAAAAGTCGAACCGATATTATCTGGCAAGATTCTCTGAGCTAAAAAAGCTAAACCAATTGCCACGCCTGCTTGAGGAATCAAAGCAAAACCTAAATAATTTTTAACTGGAGAAGGCTTTTTAGTTATTGCACAGCTTAAATAAGCACCTGCGTATTTACCAACAATACGAACAATAAAATAAACTACTCCCACTAATCCAACTGTTGCAAAAGCTGATAAATCCATATTCATTCCGCTTACAACAAAGAATAAAAGCATAATTGGAGGTGTAAAGTGATCAATATATTTAAAAAGTTTTTCATCTTCTTTGAAATTAATATATGAAGCACCAAAAATCATACATGAAAGAAGTGGCGAGATGTTTAAAATAATGCAAGCACCAGAAATACCGCATATCATAGCAACTGCAATAATCAATTGACTATTAGAACTTCTTTTTTCAACAAGAAACCCTAAAACAAAACCAGCGATAATACCGATAACTATAAAGGCTATATTATACAAAATAGGAAGAACGATGCTCATAACATCTAGCCCATCATTACTTGTAGTACTAACAATGGCAGAAACAACGCTGAATACTAATAAGCAAACAATATCATCTAAAGCAACTACTTGTAATAAGGTATTCACAAATTCACCCTTTGCCTTATATTGATTAATTGTCATTAAGGTCGAAGCCGGAGCTGTAGCAGTTGCTATTGCGCCTAGTAACAAAGCAAAAGACCATCCTAAATTTGGAAAGCATATTCCAATAAATATAGTTACTAATATGCCGGCTAGTAGAGATTCAAAAACAGTAATAACAATAATTTTTAAACCAGCGCTTTTAATGACATTTTTCTTAAAAAATTTGCCTACTCCAAAGGCAATAAAACCAAGTGCTAAATCGCTAATAAAACTCATGTTATCTATAATTGATGCTGGAATCATATTTAAAACATATGGTCCAATCAAAACACCAGCCAAAATATACCCGGTAACATTTGGTAATTTTAATAATTTGGTAAAAAGCGATACAACAAATCCTGATAAGAGCATTATAGCTAATGAAATAAGAATTGTTGCCATTCCTAACCCGGTATATAATTTATAAATTTCTAAATGCATTTTTATAGCCCTCCTTCTTCGTTTGTCTTGAAAAAATTACTGACTATGCTATTATCTTAACAAGGCGGGTTATAATGTAAACTAATGATGCATTATGATAGTATAAGCAAAACTTATAGGTGGGTGTAATTATGGAAGATTTAAAACTTATCACGTTATTGACAGCAAGCGAACTTAAAAATTTCACTAAAACTGCTAAAAAATTAAATTTAACCCAACCGGCAGTTAGTCAGCACATAAAACAATTAGAAAAAGAATTAAATATAAAAATATTTAATAGGGTTGGTAATGATTTAAAAATAACCCCTGAGGGTCAAATTTTAATTAAATACGCAAGAAGAATAGTTTCGCTATATAACGAATTGGAATCAAAATTAAAAGATGAGAAAAAGCATGCCAAGAGCTTAATTATTGGCATCACGCATACTTCTGAAAGCAATATAGTAGCCGAAGTACTTGCAAATTATTGTGCAAATAACAAGGGAACCAAAATAAAAATTGTTTCTGACACTATAAAAAATCTTTATGACAAATTATCAAGTTATGAGATAGATTTAGCTTTTGTCGAAGGGAAAGTACCTGAAAAAAAATATTCAAGTGTATTATTAGATACCGATTATTTAGTTGCGGTTATGAATTTATATAATCCCCTTGCTAAGAAAAAAATCATTGATATCAACGATTTAAAAAAAGAAAAAATGATTTTGCGTTCTAAACTTAGCGGGACTCGAAGTCTCTTCGTTTCCGAACTCACAAACATGAATATGTCATTAGATGAATTTAATATCATTTTAGAGCTTGATAATATTGCTACGATTAAAGATTTAATAAAAAAAGGAGCAGGGGTATCAGTATTACCAAGAAGTGTTTGTTATAGTGAATTAAAAGATCACTCGCTTGCTATATTACCAATCAAAGATATGAATATGATTAGAGAAACAAATATGGTTTTTGTTAAAGATTTTGTTTCGCAAAATTTAGTTGATGATATTTCATCAATGTATCGTGAATACAAAATTTAAAAACCGCAAGTGATTTATTTATCCATCGAAATACGCTATTATATCGCCTTAATAAAATAGAGAAAATTCTTAATTTTTCTTTTGAAGATAATAACATATGCCTAGCTTATCTCAACACTTTACAAATATAGGATATCGCTAATTAAATTACCGCATCTTCATCTTTTCTTGATAATAGGCACAAGACATATCCGCGAATCTTTTTACCACTTCGTCAATAGATAAAGCGAAATCGTTTATTTGGTCGCGCTTTCAAGTTGATATAAAAACTTAAAATACCTATTATAGAGAGGAACGCGCTCGCGTAAGGAGGCTTTTTTATGAGAAAAATGACAGGGGATGAAATTCGCGATACATGGTTGAATTTCTTCGCTTCAAAAGGACATTATATTGAACCGTCTGCTAATTTAATTCCAAATAACGATCCTTCTTTGCTTTGGATTAACGCTGGAGTTTCTGCTTTAAAAAAATATTTCGATGGCTCAAAAAGGCCAGAGCACAGAAGGATAACTAACGCTCAAAAGTGTTTGAGAACTAACGATATTGAAAATGTTGGACACACTTCTCGCCATCACACTTTTTTTGAAATGTTAGGGAACTTTTCCATTGGTGATTATTTTAGAAATGAAGTTATACCCTGGGCATTTGAGCTTTTAACTTCCGATAAATACTTCGGCTTTCCAGTTGAAAAACTTTATGTAACTTATTACCCAGACGATTTAGAAACTAGAAATCTCTGGATTAAATGCGGAATGATTGAGTCTCACTTGGTTCCGTTAAAGAGCAATTTCTGGGAAATAGGAGAAGGCCCTTGTGGACCTGATACGGAGATCTATTTTGATCGAGGAGAGAAATACGATCCTTCTAACAAAGGTGTTGCTATGCTTTTTAACGATGAAGATAACGATCGTTATATTGAGATTTGGAATATAGTTTTTTCGCAGTATAATGCGAAAAAAGGCCTTAAAAGAGAAGATTATCCTGAGCTTCCGCAGAAAAATATCGATACTGGTGCGGGCTTAGAAAGAATCGCTTGTGTTATTCAAGGCGCTGATACGAACTTCGAAACAGATTTCTTCTCTCCGATTATTTCTGCTATTGAAGCTAATGCTAAATATTCTTATCAAGGGGAATATAAATCCAGTTATCGCATTATTGCTGATCATGTTCGCGCCCTGACTTTTACTCTTTCTGATGGCGCGATGTTTTCTAACGAGTCTCGCGGATATGTTTTAAGAAGGTTGTTGCGCAGAGCAGAAAGACACGCGAGAAAATTAGGTTTGCAAGAAGGCTTCTTGGCTGATTTAGTTAATGTCTGTGCCAACTCAATGTCGCATTTTTATCCTTATTTATTAGATAATGTTGACCGTGTTCACAAAATGGTTTTGCAGGAAGAAAAGAGATTTTCTAAAACACTTAGCCAAGGGGAAGATATGCTTTCTCATTTGTTGTCAAAAGATGGCGATATTATCTCTGGAGAAGACGCCTTTAAGCTTTCTGATACTTACGGATTCCCGGTTGAATTAACAGTTGAAATCGCTGCTGAAAACGGTAAAAAAGTCGACACAGATACTTATTACAAACTTTTGAACGAGCAGAAAGAAAGAGCTAGAAAGGCTCGTAAAGATCTCGCTTCGTTCGCCTCTCAAGATAAAGATTTCTTGGAATTTGTAACTCCTAGTGAATTCACTTACGAAGAGAAGGAAATTAAATCTAAGGTAATAGGACTGTTCATTGATGGAAAGAAAGTGGACGAGATAAGTTCCGAAGGGGAAGTTATCTTTGAGAAAACAAATTTTTACGCTGAATCAGGTGGTCAAGCTAGCGATACTGGAACAATCGTTTCTGATTCTTTAGAAGCTGAAGTCACTTCTGTCATCAAGGCTCCAAATAAGCAGAATCTACATTCTGTGAAACTTCTTTATGGGACTATTCACATCGGTGATGAACTTGTTTTAAAACCCGACTTTATTAAAAGACAAGCTACTGAAAAGAATCACTCTGCGGCTCACTTGTTCCAAGCGGCTTTGCAAAAGGTTGTTTCATCTGACTGCCATCAAGCTGGTCAATTAGTTAACGATGACGAAATGCGTTTTGATTTCACTTTAGATAGAAAATTGACGCAAGATGAAATTGCGCAAATTGAAAAACTTGTCAATGAGCAGATTGCTTCTGACATACCTTGTTTGACTCAAGTTATGGATAAAGAAGAGGCGTTAAAAACTTCGGCTATGCACCTGTTTAATGAGAAGTATGATGATAAAGTTCGCGTTGTATCTTTCGGAGAAGTTTCTAAGGAATTCTGCGGCGGTACTCACGTTAAATCGACTTCTGAAATAGGGTTGTTCACTATCGTTTCTGAGCAGGCTATAGCTTCGGGTGTGAGAAGAGTAGTGGCTTTAACTTCTTACAAGGCCTTTGAGTATCTTCAAGAAAAGTCGCGCCTTTTATTAGATTTAGCCAAAGAGTTAGGCCTTTCTTCTACCAGTGGAGTTTTAAGTAAACTTCAGCAGGTTATTCAAGATAAGAAAAACTTGTTGAAAGAAGTTGAAACTTACAAAGCTAAGTTTGCTCAAGCTGAGGTCGATAAGATCAAAAAGGATGGTAAATTGATTAACGGAACTGAAGTGTTTGTTGCGAAGTTAACCAATTACGATAAACAGCAAGTTAACGATGTTTTAAACAGTTTAATTAGCGTTGATTCTTCCGCGGTTCTCATTTTGAATCTTAAGGAGAAGAAATCAGAAATTTGCGTTGGTTTAAATAAGACTACACTTGAAAAAGGCTATTCTGCTAACAAATTGCTTAAAGAGGTTGCTCAAGTCTTAGCTGGATCTGGCGGTGGTAAAAACGATGTTGCATATGGTGGCTTTGCTGATAAGTCAAGACTCGATGTAGCCCAAAAGCTATTTGAGGAGAAGTTCAATTAGTGGCATATCTTGGTTTAGACCTAGGAACGAAGACGCTAGGTATCGCAATATCGAAAACTGGTCTTATTGCGCAAGGGTATGAAGAATTCATCTTTGAAGAGGAGAATTACGATAAGGCGATAGAAGAAGTCTTGCGTATAATCGAAAAAGAGGGAATCGATAAAATATGTCTTGGTCTTCCTTTGAACATGAATGGAAGCGAATCTAAGATGTCAGGAATCTGCCGCGAGTTTAAGCAAAAGCTCGAAGAAAGATGTAATATAAAAGTAGATTTAGTCGATGAAAGAATGACTTCAATGCTCGCTAATAGAATTCTTATTGAGCATGATATCTCAAGGGCAAAAAGAAAGAAAGTCGTAGATAAATTGGCGGCTCAGACCATCCTTGAAACTTATTTAAACGGAGGTAATTAAAATGGCGCACGAACACGAAAATCACGAGCACTCTCACATTATTGAATTAGTAAATGAAGACGGTGCTTCTATTAAAAGAGAACTGGTATTTTCAATTACTTGTCC
Organism: Candidatus Scatoplasma merdavium; assembly: GCA_017694135.1. Classification (GTDB taxonomy): domain Bacteria; phylum Bacillota_I; class Bacilli_A; order RFN20; family CAG-288; genus Scatoplasma; species Scatoplasma merdavium. Next base: position 3,152 of record JADING010000064.1, on the reverse strand, counting down.
AATTGATTCCATCACGTATCTTTTCTTCGATGATCTTGAAGATGAAGATAGCCTTGAAGTTATGCAACTTTTAGACGATGAAACTATTCAAAGTGTCTTTGAAGAAGAACTTAGCGATGAGATTCGTTCATTCTTAAATCAAGCGGTTGAAGACTATTACGATGGAAAGCTAGTTCCGCAAGAAGACGCAGAAGAAGACGAAGAAGATCAATGTTGTTCAAGTTGCGATTAATTTATTTATTCTAAAAGTGAAAAATATGGTATATTAATTTTACGGCTGAGGTTATTGGAGCGAGCTACTATCGATTTCAAGCAATAATGTCTCCAGCGCTACGGTGTATTAGCGCAAGTAACTGAAGCCGCTTTTTATTTTCCGATTTTAAGCCAGAGTGAAGTGTGGTATATTAAATATAGGAGGAAAAAGTATGTATAAGTGGTTTAATTCACAAAGCAGACTCGTTCAAATCATCCTTTTAATTATTCCTGTCGTTAACTGGGTCGTTGAAATCGGCGTCCGCTGGGGTAAATTCTTCCGCTGCCATGGTCCTATCGCTTTGATTTTAGCTATTTTAACTATTCCTGGCGGTATTATTATTGGCTGGTTGGATGTTGTTTGGTGCTTATTGTTCCACAATTTATTCTTGGCTTCATAAAAACTTGCTTAGTGTAAACTAAAGAGACCGCAAGGCCTCTTTTATTTTCTTAGAAAGAGAAAGAGATGAGATTTGCTTCCTTTAATGTCAATGGCATTCGCGCCATTATTAAAAAAAACTTTGCTGAGGATTTCGAAAAGCTCAACGCAGATGTAATTGCGATTCAAGAGACGAAATTCACTGAGACTGAACATAAGGATTTTCCTTTTGTTAAAGAAGGTTATTCGCTTTACTGGACTAATTCTAAAGTTAGAAAAGGTTATTCTGGCGTAGCGATTTACACGAAAAAAGAACCACTTAGCGTCCATTATGGGCTTAAAGATAACGCCTACGATGAAGAAGGACGCGTTATTAGTTTGGAATTTGAAAACTTCTATTTTGTCGGATGTTATGTCCCTAATTCCGGCGACGGTTTAAAACGATTGGATTTTCGCATGGAGTTTGAAGATCGCCTCCGTCAGTATTTAACTGAACTTGATAAGGTTAAACCTGTTGTTTACACCGGTGATTTAAACGTTGCTCATCAAGAAATAGATATTAAAAACCCCAAAGCTAACGTTCACAATGCTGGTTTTACTATCGAAGAAAGAACAAAGATGAGCGAGCTGCTCAATTCCGGCTTCACCGATTCTTTCCGCTATCTTCATCCAGAAGAAGTCAAATACTCATGGTGGTCTTATCGATTTAGAGCTAGGGAAAATAACGCCGGTTGGCGCATAGATTATTTTTTGGTTTCTAACAGATTGAAAGATAAGATTGTTTCTGCAGATATCTTAAATGATATCTACGGTTCTGATCATTGTCCGATAATCTTGGAATTAGATATATAGAAGGAGAACAACCATGGTTAATGCAATTCGAAAATTTTTTCATTTAGAAGAACGACAAGCTAGTTTTAAATCTGAAATCATCGGCGGTTTAGTTACCTTTGCCGCTATGATTTATATCTTACCTGTCAATTCTTCGATTCTTTCGAGCATGGGAATGTCACAGGAAGGCGTATTTGTCTCAACCGCCTTAGTTTCTTTCTTAGTGACTTTAATAATGGGTGTATTTGCCAACTATCCTATTGCGCTTTCTGCCGGTATGGGTATGAATGCTTATTTGGCTTATACAGTCTGTGCTCAGATGGGGTATTCTTGGCAAGAGTCAATGCTTCTGCTTCTTGTCAATGGTATTATCTTTTTCTGCTTTACTCTTACTCCGCTTCGACGCATTATTATCGAAGCTATTCCGGTTGGGCTTAAGGCGGCTATTTCAATCGGCTTAGGAGGATTTATTCTCTTTGTTGGCGCTCAAGGCTGCGGGTTAATTTCTGATTCTTCAACCTTAGTTACTTTAGGTGATTTTTCTAAACCTGGCGTTTTGTTAGCTTGTTTAGGTATTTTACTGACTCTCGGTTTATCAGCCTTAAGAAAGCAAGGAATTGTATCAAAGCTAGCTGTGCCAATTGGCTTGTTAGTCACGGCCGTTGTCGGTGTTATTTGGTCAAGCATTATTTATTCAGTTTCTGGTAGTCAGCAAGCTTTTGATTCCGGTTTGCCTATCGCTCCGTGGTTAGATGAAGGGCTGTCTTGGGGAGCTAACGGACTTAAAGATGTCATATTCTTCGGAGCATTAAACGGGGAAACTGATATCGGTGCGATGTTTAAAAGCATATTTACTAACGTCGATGGTTACATCGCTATATTCACTTTGATTTTTGTCAATTTGTTTGACACTACCGCTACCTTAGTTACTGCTGGACGTGACTGCGGTTTGTTAGATAAAGAAGGCCGATTAGTTAACGGACAGAAGGCTATGGTTGCTGACGCTTTTGGAGCTTTGATTTGCGGACCTTTAGGTACTTCAACTGTCACTTCTTTCGCCGAATCGACGGTAGGAATCTCTCTGGGAGCGAAGACTGGACTTTCTAGCTGCGTTACAGCTTTGTTGTTCCTCCTTGCCGGCTTTGCTTTTCCGGTTTTCTCAATTTTCTCTTATTCATCTGTAAATGCTATTGCTTTAGTTGTTGTTGGTTTAACCATTATGTCAAGTTCATTTAAAGAACTCGCTTCTGGTGATAAGACGATGCTCATCTCTGGAATTATGACTTTTGTGACTATGATTCTTACCTATTCTTTATCTAATGGTATGGGTATAGGTATGATAACTTACATCGTTATGAAAGTCTTCCAAGGTAAAGCAAAAGAAGTTTCTATTCCTGTTTATGTTATCGGGCTTTTCTTCCTCTTGGAATTTGTCATTACTGGTATATCTAATGCGATTCTAATATCGAGCGTGAACAACTTGTTTCAGTTGAGGCAGTAAAGAAATTTATAATAGCGATTAATAAAAAAGACTCTATCAGTTAGATGGTAGAGTCTTTTAAATCGAGTAGGTGACAATTAAGCCCCTCTCACACCACCTAGCATGCCGTTCGGCACTGGGCGGTTCTCTCCGTATTAAAAACTTTGTCTTTTTGTTTCAGATAATAGTCTAAGGGGTCGACTAGACCCC
>JADING010000008.1 GCA_017694135.1 Candidatus Scatoplasma merdavium | reverse complement strand
AGATTCTCGATGTCAAAAACCTCCGCATTTCTTTTAAAACGAATGGCGGAACAGTTAAAGCGGTTAGAGATATTTCTTTCTCGCTTTACAAAGGTCGCGTTTTAGCGATTGTCGGTGAATCTGGTTCGGGTAAATCAGTTACTTCAAAAGCTATCTTAGGTATCTTGGCTAACAACAAGATTATTGAAGATGGTCAAATTATCTTTGAAGGTAAAGATTTACTTAAACTTAACGAAGAAGACTTCACTAAACTCCGCGGCGTGAAAATCTCAATGATTTTCCAAGATCCGCTTTCGGCTTTGAATCCTATCATTAGAGTAGGAAAACAGTTAACTGAGGCCATGAAGCTCAAGGCTAAGGCGACACGCCACTATGCTAAGAAGCGTCTCAAGCAGTTTGAAAAAGGTTTTTATACCTATTTGGACAAACAGAACGCCAAAGAGCTTATGGAAGCAGATTTCTTCACTGAAGTTGATGAAAATAACCTTAAGATTGCTATTAGCAAGCTTCAGAACAATATCGCTAAGATCAAAGAAGCTAGCGATATCTCTAAGCTTTCTAACCTTCTTTCTACCAACTCTAAGCTTTTAGAAGCTGTTTCTAAAGTTGATAAATATCACAAAGAAGATGGTTATAAAGAAATTAATGACAAAGTTTTGTCTTTAATTAACCAACTCAAAGCTAAAGCTGATGCAAATAACCCTTCTTATTTAGTTGACGCTCATAACTTGATGGAGGAAGAGGAGAAACTTATAGCTAACTATTCTTCCGTTTCGTTAGAAACTAAACAAGAGGCGTTAAAAGAGAAATTCTATTCGGATATCTCTAAAGCCAGCTTGTTAGCTTTCAATTCTCAACAAGAGAAACTCGCCTTGGCTTTAGAAGCGGCGAAAGCTTACAACGAAGAATATCTCAAAGATTTATCCGCTTTTAATTTGATGCAGGCAAAAAAAGCTTTAAGACCTCTTTCTAAGCTTGTTAAAGCTTCTTTGTATGCTTTCAATTACGATACTGATAACGTTCTCGCGGTTTTTCCGATTACGATGAAAGATTGCTTTGCTTCGTTTAACAATGCGAAGAAACTCGTGAGAGATTCTCAGAAAGTCTTAGAAAAGTATCAAGCTAAAACTATCTACGACTTACCTCCGCAAGTGAGAGCTAAGGAAAGGGAAGTTATCGTTCAACCGGAAGAGTATTTTAAGAAGATGCAGGATACTCTAAACGAGTTGATCTTACATATTGAAGAATTATTAAAACGCAACGAAACTGTCGTCCCTTATTTAGCGGAAGGAGTTTATAACGCCTTTGTTTCAGACAAGGGAGAAAGAAGATACACTATTTCAAACGAAGAAGCGAAAAGACGCGCTTTATCTTTGATGGAAGAAGTTGGAATTCCGGAACCGGAAAGAAGATTCTATCAGTATCCGTTTGAATTTTCCGGCGGTATGAGACAGCGTATGGTTATCGCTATTGCCCTGTCTTCTAACCCTGAAGTTCTTATCTGTGACGAACCTACTACAGCTCTTGACGTCACGATTCAAGCCCAGATTCTTGAACTTATTAATCAGTTGAAGGTTGAAAGAAACCTCTCGATTATCTTTATTACTCACGATTTGGGTGTCGTTGCCAATATGGCGGATGATATAGCGGTTATGTACGCTGGTAAAATCGTTGAATACGGGACAGTATATGATATCTTCTACGATCCTAGACACCCTTACACCTGGGCCTTGCTCGGCTCTATGCCAGACTTAAAGACCAAAGAAAAACTCAACGCTATTCCTGGTACTCCGCCCAATATGCTTTTACCACCAAAAGGTGATGCCTTTGCGGTTCGTAACAAGTACGCTATCGAGATGGATTACGAAGAACAACCCCCGTATTTTGCAGTATCTGACACTCATTTTGCGGCCACTTGGTTGTTGCATCCTCTCGCCCCGGATGTCAAAGCTCCTTCGATTGTCATTAGACGTATCCAGGAATCGTTAGAGGAAAACCCTTCTAACATCCCGCATCCGAACAGTTATAAGAATTCCATTCTTAAGGAAATTGAAAGGAGGTAACTATGGAAGAAGAAAACAAAAAGAAAACCACGAAAGCTACCTCTAGCAAAAAGAGCGCTTCTTCTAAAAAGGAAAGCACGGCGAAAAAAGCGAGTTCGGCTAAAAAGACTAGCACAACGAAAAAGAAAACCGCTAAATCTACTCAAGTAAGAAAACCGCGCGTGAAAAAAGAAGATCAAACTTTATTAGAAAACGCCAAGTTTGAAACTCCGGTAAGTGAGCTTAAGATCTCTGAAGCTCCAGCGGTTGAAGCGGCGGCGGAAATTCGTGTTGATAAGCCGCAGGAATTTGATTATTCTTCGGCTGAACCGCTTCTCGTTGTTAAACATTTGAAGCAGTACTTCAAGTTCAAGCACGCTGCTAGCAAGTATTTAAAAGCGGTCCACGATGTCTCTTTTACCGTATATAAAGGGGAAGTCTTCGGACTTGTTGGTGAATCCGGTTGTGGTAAGACGACAACAGGAAGAGATATATTGAAGCTTTATCCTATCACTTCGGGTGACATTTGGTTTGACGGAGTGAGAATCGCTGCTGGTACGCGTTGGAACGAGAAAGAAATCAAGTTTACTAACATCCGCTTGAAGAACGCTTTGAAAGATATTGATGTTCAAAGAAGCGAAGAGATTTCTTCCTTGTCTAACGAATATTCCAAGGAATTCGACGATACGCTTAATTACCATAAGCTCAACAAGTATCTTTCTTCTGATGAAGCGAAAGATGATATTAACTTTGATAGAAAGAAAGACTACCTTTCTAGATACAAGGCTATCGTTGATAAATACGAGCAGAGGATTGACGAACACGTTTCGCAAGCCAAAGCTATTTGCGACCATGAAAGAGAAAGAATTAAACTTGCGAAAAAGGACAACCGCTTAGCTAATAAGCATTTGGCTCAAAAAGCCATGGAAAAGGTTGAAGCTAATTACGCTGAATTCAATTCTTCTTACAATGAGAAAAAGACCGCTTTAGAAAAGGAAATTGAAGCGAAAAAAGCTAGTGGAGAAGACGCAAGTGGCTTGCAGGCTCAATTGGATGAAATTAACATTAAGTACAAAGAGTACAAGCGTGAACTCAAAAAGGCCTCCAAATCTTCTTTGGCCAATTCGGTCCAAATGATTTTCCAAGATCCTATCGCTTCATTGAATCCTCGTATGACTGTTCGCAACATTATTGCGGAAGGTTTGATGATTCAAGGTGTCCACGATAAGAAGTACATTAACGATGAAGTTTCTCGCGTTTTGAAACTTGTCGGATTAGTTCCTGAACACGCTAACCGTTATCCTCACGAGTTTTCAGGTGGTCAGCGTCAGAGAATCGGTATTGCTCGCGCTATCATTATGAAACCGCAGCTCATTGTCGCTGATGAACCTGTTTCAGCTTTGGATGTCTCTATTCAAGCTCAGGTTATCAATTTGCTTAATGATTTGCGTAAAGACTTGGGTTTGACTCTTATTTTCATCGCTCACAACCTCTCGGTTGTCAAATATTTCTGCGATAGAATCGCGGTTATGTATTATGGTAAGCTTGTGGAATTAGCGACTTCAGAAGAGCTTTTCGCCCACCCGCTTCACCCTTATACAAAATCGCTTCTTTCGGCGGTTCCTTATCCGGATCCTAACGTTGAAGCCTCGCGTCAAAGAGTTGTTTATAACCCTCAGCAATCTCACGATTATTCAAAGCAAAAACCGACGATGCGCGAGTTAGAAAAAGGACATTTCGTCCTCTGCAACGACGAAGAAGATGAGCGTTATAAGCTCGAGCTGCAGCAGGAAAAGTCCATCTATGCGAAATAGGATACCTAAAATAGAAACTAACGACGAAGAGAGACGAACTAAATTAGTCTCTTACTTCGTCGGTTTAGGAATATCGTTTGTAGCGGCTTCTTTGATTTGCGTGGCTGTAATTTGCATTCAGTTATACGGAAATGGGGAAGATCCTTCAAAGATACTTTACAGAGCTTTAGTAGATGGTTTCTCTATTTCGGGAATACTGCTTGTTATGTTTTTCTTCTTAGTTCGCTTGTCAGATTACGGAGCTTTCGATATTCTCGTCTACGGAGTTAAATTAGCCTTCTACAATACGTTCTATAAAAATATTAGAGACACTAAACTCCCAGCCTCATATGCTGATTACAAAGAGTTAAAGAGACAAAAACCGAAACTTTCGGTATCGTATATGTGGCATGTTGGTTTACTGTTTCTTATAATAGGTATTATTCTTCTTATACCGTATTATCGGTTAAGACCATAAAGAAAGGAAAAACTAAATATGAAAAGAAAAGCTTTGCTGTTTTGTTCACTAGCATTAGTCACCAGCTTAGTTAGTTGCGGTGAAGATACCACTTCTTCGGCTTTATCTTCATCTTCAACTACAGAATCTTCTTCAGTTTCAACTTCTACTGTTTCTGAAAACGTTATTACTAATGAAGATTTAGAAAAAGCTCAGACTACTTACATTGATGAAAACGGAGAGACCCAGGATTTAAACCGCGATTCGCTTTATCGCAATTCCGGTAATCCTCACTTGAATCCTTTGGGTAATCAACACGTCTTGGTTGTTCCGTTCTCTTTTGAGAAAAACGCTTCTGATTCTCGTGATACCGTGGTTGCTGACGATGCTATGTTGGAGAAAATCAAAACCACTTTCACCGCTGATCAAGAGACAATGGAAAGCCTTGGAGGAACTATTTCCGTTTCGGATTTTTATACTAAGTCCTCTTACGGAAAAGCTAATTTTGAGGCGACTGTTTTAGATACTTGGGTTCAATACGATGGTACCGCCAAAGAATTTGAAAGTAAGTATAGCAGCGTTGGTGCTGGTGTTGGAGCTTCGATTGAAATCACTTCTTGGTATAAAGCTGAATACAACAAACCTTCGCATGGTGCATTAGGTGAAGATGCTAAAGAGTGGTCTTATTTTGACTCTGATAAGGATGGATACATCGACTTAATGTGGATTGTTTACGCTTATCCTTACACTCAAGGTAACACTAATTTCTGGTGGGCCTATGTCACTTACACTAGCAATAACGCCAATGTTACCAATCCGACCGTTAAGACTTTAGGTTGGGCTTCGACCTTGTTTATGACTGAAAGAAACAACGGCTATGATTCTCACACCTTTATCCATGAAACAGGTCATACCTTCGGTTTAGATGATTACTATGATTACGCCAATAGATGGAAACCGATGGGTGGTATTGATTACATGGATCAGAACTTAGGTGATCACTCCGCTTATTCGAAGTTCTCCTTAGGTTGGACCTCACCTTGGGTGTTATCTGAAGAAGACTTGGCTGGAGGTAAAGAGGCTGAAATCACTTTGAGACCTTTGACTACAACTGGTGATTGCTTGCTCTTAGCTTCTCCTAATTACAACAATACTGCTTTTGATGAATATTTCATGCTTGAGCTCATGGCCCCGATTGGTATTGCTAAAGATGACTATTTAAAAGGTTATCAGTCTCAAGTTGGTTATTCTAAACCTGGTATCCGTATGACTCACGTTGACGCTCGTGTTTTCGGCGGTGGCGTTTCTCATGATTCTTATTACACCGATGCTAACTTGTTAGGTCAGAAGGGAACTGAACTTAGAGTCGGCAACACTTATGGTGGTCGTATCGGTTGGAACTACGACTCTGATTTCTGGCCGAAAGAAGATGGAACCAACAAAATGCCGATGCCGCACTTCTCGATTATTGAATCTTACGTTCCTGAAGATAACTGGACTAATTCTCCGACTTATTCAGCTTCTAATGATTCTTTGTTCGTTAGCGGCAATCGCTTCCGTTCTACTTCTGGTGACTGGTGTTCAACTTACATGCCTTCTGGTACCAATCTTTGGAACAAGGCTGTAACTACTACCGGCTGGACTAATTCAAATACCAAGACTTACACGACTGACGAAGAGTGCGATTTCTCATACAACTTCCGCGTCACTTCTATCGAAGAAGACGAAGAGTATGGATATATCGCTAAGGTCGTTGTTAGTTTAGCGGAATAAAAACTTTAATCCCCGGGATTTTCCCGGGGTTTTTATATGATTTAATTCATAGTAAAATAATTTCATGCCGGATTTAGTTTTAGAGCAGACAAAAAGTGTAAAAAAACGCGTTTGGGAAGTTGATTTTATCCGAGGCGTTTTGGTTCTTCTAATGGCTTTTGATCACTTTTTTTACGATTGGCAAGACATTGTTCCGATGTTCTTCTTTCCTTCTTCCTCTCTTCCGCTTCGCGAGATGGTAGATTTTGCGTCCTGGTATTGGGCTCTTGATTTAAGAAAGATAACTAGATATGTTTTGCTAGCCTTGTTTTTTGCTATTTCAGGAATTTGCACGAACTTTTCCCGCTCTAATTTAAAGAGGGGATTAATACTAGTCACTCTTGGCCTAGGTGTAGGATGCTTAACTTACCTATACACTTATTTAAATCACACGGTGGAGTTTATTGCGAACTTAGGTTTCCCAGATATTTGGATACCGTGCAACTTGTTTATATGTTATGGTCTATCGATATTGTTCTATGATTTAGTTAAGTATTTGTATTTTAGATTCTTTAAAGATCTGCGTTCATTTTCTTATATCATTTTAATTTTAGCGTTGATTTTTATCGGTTTAGGAATCGCTTTTGGCGGGGCATTTAGTTACACTCACAATGTAGTTAAATACTCTCCTTCGCAGTTCTTGCTTTATTTGTTTGGGGTTTATCGTCCAAGTATCTTTAATTTAGAGTATTGGCCTTTGTTTCCTTATGTAGGTTATGTGTTTTTTGGAGCATATATCGGAATGAGGTTTTATCCTGATAAGAAGTCTTTAATTTTTAAAGATGAAAGTTCTAAAGTGTTAAAGCGCACCCGCTTAGTTACTTTCTTTGGACGTCATTCTCTGTGGTTTTATCTCTTGCATCAACTGGTTTTATTACCAGTGGTGCTTTTTGTGGCTTATCTTTTAAGTTTGGCTTAGTTAGGAGTGAATAAAATGGAAACGAAAATAAGTTTATATGAGGCTTTAAAAAATCGCGTTAAAGGTCATGAGAAAGAAGAGAGCTTGTATTATATGAGCCATTCTTTTTCAAAGTCTCACGTGTTGAGCTGCATCAATAAAACCGCAGGATTCTTGAAAAAGAATGGCGTAAATAAAAACAGCGTTGTAACGGTTTGCTTACCTAATATTCCTGAAGCGGTATATTCTCTGTATGCTATAAATCAAATCGGAGCGATTGCCAATATTGTTCACCCTTTAATGAAGAAAGAGCAATTGGAAAAAACAATGGAGAAATGCCATTCGAATATTTTAATTATGCTTGATCAAAACTATCTAGAATTCAAGCCCCTTTTATCTAAAGGGATTAAATTTATCGTGGCTTCACCTGTTGATGAACTTCCTTTTGTTTATTCTTTTATGTATAAGAAAGTTCAGAAAATCAAAAAGGATCTTAAATACAAAGATCTCGCTTTGCCGAAAGTTTCTTCTTCGTCGTTGTTTCTTTTTAAAGATATTTTAAAAGAAAAAGAGTATTTGGGTTATGAAAAACTCTGCTTTGAAGACGCTATATATCTCCATTCTGGAGGAACTACTGGAGAATCGAAGACTATCGCTTTATCTAGTTACGCCTTAAATGAACTGGCGAATCAGGGTTTGTGGATCATAGATATTTCTAAAGATAGAATACCAACTTATCATATGATGGCGGTCCTTCCGATGTTCCACGGCTTTGGTTTATGCATGGGAATTCACACTTTGATGTTTAACGGCGGAGTATCTACTATTATGCCGAAGTTTTCTTCTGACACTGTCTGCAAATATTTAAAGAAAAATAAGATCAATTGCATTATTGGTATTCCAACTTTGTATCAAGCTCTTCTTAAAAACAAGAAGTTTAAAGGAAAGAGACTTAAAAACCTCCACGTTTGTTTTGTTGGAGGAGATGGGGGAAACCAAAAGGTTTTTGATGAGTTTAACGCTCGGATGAAAGAAAATGGATCTGGCGCTAAATTGTTTGAAGGCTACGGCTTAACAGAAACGGTTACGGTCTCTAACGTTAATACTTTTAGATATAACAAAGTCGGAACAGTGGGAGTTAGTCTGCCAATTACTAAGACGCAGATTATAGATGAAAACAAGAATGTCTTGCCTCCTTTAGAAAGCGGAGAAATATGCATAAGTGGAACCACATTGATGAATGGTTACCGCTTTGGTAATGAAGAATATCCTATTTATAAAGACAAAGATGGGATTATGTGGTTGAGAACTGGGGATTTAGGTTATTTAGATAAAGATGGCTTTTTGTTTTTTAAGCAGCGAATTAAAAGGCTTATTAAAGTAAACGGAATCAACATTTACCCTTCGGATGTGGAAAAAGTTGTCCAAAAGATCAAAGGTGTAAAAGAGTGTGCAGTTATCTCTTTAAAGGATGAAGAGAGAGGTCATATGGTTGGAGTTTATATAGTTGGAGACGCTTCAGCAATTGATGTTGATGCACTTAAAGATGCTATTTCTCGCGAATGCTCTATTTACGCTCGACCTAAGGAGGTTTATTTTGTTAAAGAACTGCCGCATACTTTAATAGGTAAGGTCGATTATAAAGTCCTGGAAAAGAGGCACGAACATGAATGAAGCTAGAATCAAATCCGAAGCGCAAAAGTATCTAAAAAAGGTGTCTCCTAGCATTATTAGCCAAGTAGAAGTAGAAAATAAGAACTACATGACTAAAGGTTATCCAGCCAAAGTTTTAGGCTATGTTTTTTTGGGTATAGCTTTTCTGCTGTTTTTCATTTTTGGTTTTTCTTTTAATTCTGTTCTTTTGATTTTTGCCGCAATAGCTTTAGCTATCGGTTTGCTTTGCGTTTTAGTTGGGCTAAAAAGCGTAAATAAAAGCGTAATGTTTAAAGGATGCCACGAGATAGCGCGAGTTGTTTTAAATAACGGCAGCTTCAGTTACAAACATTGCGATATAAAATACTTTAAAGAAGTGCCTTTCTTTTCGAGTGGTAACCTGTTTGAAAGTGAAGGGGAGCTTCAAGGGACTTACCGAGGTATTAATGTTAGACTGCAAGATCTTTCAGTAACACGCTTGATTCATAACTCTAATAACACGACTGATACCGAGATTGTATTTGATGGCGTTGTTGCTAGAGTTTCGCCGCTAAATAAGAAAATTGATTCGCAAATATTAGTAATTGAAAACAGGTTTTCTAACGCGATATTTTCTTTATTGAAACAAGAAAACAAATGTGAAATGGAAGATGAAAACTTCAATAAGACTTACGATGTGTTTTCTACTTCTCAGCACGATTGCTTCTATATTCTCACACCGCAAGTAATTCAAAAACTTCAGGAATTAGCTAATTATTTCCAGGGGAAAATTGATATTAGAATCACTTCTAATGAAATTCTTTTCTGTGTTAACGGAATGTTTTTGAAAGTAACTGAATTTGAATACGAAGATGTCACTACTTATTTTATTAAAAGAATTGAAAAAATCTTATCTTTGTTAGATATCATCAACGTATTTAACTTAACTGATAAGTTCTATGTAGAAGAAAAACAAGAAGGTTAACACTTTTGTTTCTTAGTGTTTACTTTTGTTTTTTTCACATCTTTTAGCGTTAAGTTTAATGTTATTTATTTGATAGTATTTTGATACTGTTTTGATAGTATTGAGATAGAATTTAGTGGTTTTTGCACTGTTTTTTATATTAATAAGAGAGTTTAATGACAGTTAATAGATAGTTTAATCATATTAATTAGGCAGTTTCAGCATATCTAAAAGATAATTAAACGATATTAAAGTGATATTAAATTGACAGTGTGTAGTCTGCTTTTAAAACATTAAACAATTAACTTAATAGAAAAATAGAGAATGGAAAGGGTCCATAGCAGGCCCTTAAAAATGCCATCTTATAAAATTTGCTATAATAAAGCTAACTCGAGGAGGTAAATGTATGTCTTTAGGTGGAATAATTGGGATTGTTATTGTATGTGTTGTTGCTGTTGTTGTAATCGGCTTAATAGCTTGGTGGATTGGCTCTAAAAATACAATTGCCAGAATGGAAGTTAAGATTGAAGAATCTTTATCCGGTATTGATGTAGCCTTAGAAAAAAGATTTGATTTGTTAACTAAGATGTTTGATATTACTAAAGGTTACGCAAAACACGAGAAAGAAACTCTCGCTCAAGTTATTGGAATGAGAACTGATAAGTTGCCCAGCAATATGTCTTCAAAAGATATGCAAGACTTAACTGCCAAGTTAACCAGCGCTGCTAATAACATTAATTTAGTAGCAGAGCAATATCCTGAGCTTAAAGCGAATACTGTTTTTATTGAACTTCAAAAAGCCTCTAGAGATGCTGAAGAGCATCTTCAAGCCGCTAGAAGAGTCTACAATTCTAATGTTTCTGCATACAATCAATATATTAGGGTTTGGCCGTCTTCTATCCCCGCTCGTTCTCTCGGCTGTCAAGAAAAAGAATTCTTCGAAGTTGAAGAGGGGAAAAGAGAAGACGTAAAGATGGACTTCTAATCGATAGTATTAATTAATTTATTAACTGTTTATTTTATGAAATTTAAAAAGGCATCAGATTTAATTGATCTGATGCCTTTATTTGATTAAGCGATAAATTCAATAGCAGTAATGAAGCCGCGGTTTTGAGTTTCAATGTGAACTGTGGTTGTTGAACCTAATTCAAATAGATGTTCTTTTGCTTTACATCCTTCAACGTTATATGCTACCGATGACATTTGAGTGAAATTAGTAGGAGTTCCGGATGTAGAAATACCAATCTTATCAGATGTTTTCCACCCGACTGTATACACTCTAACTTTAGTAATTTCTTGGTTTAAAGTTAAGGTCAAGGAGCTTTCGTCAGAAGTACCTACTTTAATGCCAAAGTTTAGATATCCACTTGCCCCAGGACAATATTTAGTTGCTTCAGTAATTTCAGTAACAGATCCATCACCTTCTTTTTTATTGCTGTCGAAAATAGTTTTTAGCTTAGTTGTATCAACTGCATTGGTGTCACCAGTTATACCTGTACCATTCGCAAAATTGTATGAAGCTACAGTAGTTTCTTCAGTTACAGAGCCTTCTTCAACAAAGCTTGCTCTTATTGATAAGTTACCAAAGGCAGATACTTGGTAAGAAATTTTACCTTCAGCTAACGAAGATGCTAAGTTGTTTCCGTTATTAACTTTAAGTTCAGATAACACGTAACCTTCATCGGGTTGGACAGTAAATTCAACAGTATCACCATAATGTGTGGTGCTAACACCAGTTACAGAACCGTTTGAAGTTTCTGGATAAGTTATAGCAACATCGTAATCAGCAGGGGCGGTAATATTGGAAACAATACCTTGGATTTCGATTGTTGAATTATACTTTAATGGAACACCAACGATAGTAACTAAAGCACCATTAACCATTTGATCTTCTAATGTAGATGAAAAGTTCTTAGGGTTTTCAAATGAATATACTTCATTAGAGTAGGTGATTGAATCTAAATAGTCTTCGCTAGTTAAGCCGTAAACAGTTAATTCCTTTGAAGAATCTTCTAAATCAACAATTTTACCATTACCATAGGTTGACTGAGTAGTTCCAGTCCAAACGCCAGTAACAGAATAGAGATCCTTATAAGTTCCTTCAGTGTTTAAATCTGATAATCCTAAGACTGTATTGATGTCAGCAGAAATTGCTTTATCAAGGATACTTTCTTGAGTTATTTCTTTAAACACACCTTGTGCGACATATCCGTTTGCAACCATTTTAACGGTAACTTTACCTTCTCCATCGACTTCATGTGATTCGCCGTTTAAAATGATGTGAGTAGCAACGTGGGTATTGATATCGTAAGGAATTGCGGTAAAGGTGATGTCTTCACCAACTATAGCGCTGCCTTTATCTACTGTAACGTAACCATCAGCTGAAGGAATCATGGTATTAGACCAAGCGGTAGCGCCGTCTTGTCCATCTTTACCATCTTCACCAGCAGGGCCTTGTTCACCTTGATCACCCTTGTCGCCTTTGTCACCTTGAGGGCCTTGTTCGCCTTTTTCACCATCTTGGCCAGCTTCACCAGTTTCACCTTTGATGTTGCAGAGCAGCTTCCATTCGCCACTTTGTTTTTGATAGAGATTATAAGTGGTTGTATCTAAGTAAAGATCTCCATCTTTACCTTGCTCAGAAGTAGGAGCTGTAGCTCCGGTTAACCAAGTGGCGCCGTCTTCGCCGTCTTCACCAGGTTCACCTTTTTCGCCCTGTTCACCTTTTTCACCTTTGGCGGAAACTCCGGTGTCTTCACCATCAATAAACCAGTTGCCGTTTTCACCAATGGTTATTTTGTTTGCAACAGTGGTAGAAGAGCCAGAATCGCCTTTAGGACCAGTTGCAGGAATACCGGTATCTTTACCGTTAATAATCCAGTGATTAGTTTCTTCGTCTATTTCAATAGTAGGTGTCTTTCCATCTTCACCGTTAGTAACTGTGAAAGTGGAAGTTGTGTCATCTGTATATGTGATTGTATAAGTGTCAACATTACCTTCGGAGCTAGTTTTTACAATGGACTTAATGCCAATACCATCTTTACCATCTTCACCAGCAGGGCCTTGTTCGCCTTGATCACCCTTGTCGCCTTTGTCACCTTGAGGGCCTTGTTCACCGGTTTCACCCTTGTCACCAGTTTCACCTTTATCACCAGCGGGGCCTTGCTCACCGGTTTCACCTTTGTCACCTTTGATGTTTGTAACGATTGACCAAGCGCCATTTTTCTTTTGATAAACGTCTAAGGTTGTGGTGTTTAGATACAAATCACCATCTTTACCTTGTTCAGAAGTAGGAGCCGTGGTTCCGGTTAACCAAGTGGCGCCGTCTTGTCCATCTTCGCCATCTTGTCCGTCTTTACCATCTTCACCAGCAGGACCTTGCGGACCTGTATCACCAGTTTCCCCTTTTTCACCCTGCGGTCCGGTAATGACACTGTGTTGCGGGTTGATTTGCTGAGAACAGCTCGCTAAAGAGAGAGTCGCAGCTCCAAATACAGCTAATAAAAGTAGACTTTTGTGTTTCATGCCAATAATTCCTCCAAAGCAGAAAACTAAGTTTTTGATAATTTTATTTTATGACTTATAAATGATTAATTAAATACGCTTCTTGAAAGTATCCTTCCTTTTATAAGTTTTTAACAATTAATCTATAAAGCTTTAAAATTGAAGATAAGTATTATTAATGATATATTTTTACTAGTTTATAAGGAGGACAAATTTAACAGTGTTAAATAAACCTTTAATTGGTAAGTCTCTCGCTTTAAAAGTTATCAACGAAGCTTTAAA
The DNA here is from genome assembly GCA_017694135.1 of Candidatus Scatoplasma merdavium. GTDB lineage: Bacteria > Bacillota_I > Bacilli_A > RFN20 > CAG-288 > Scatoplasma > Scatoplasma merdavium. The sequence continues at coordinate 9,695 of JADING010000008.1, read as the reverse complement.
AAGTGGTGCGGACTTTGCAGAACTTTATGTTCAATCTAAATTCAATCATTCTGTTTCTTTAGCTCATAAGAGAGTAGATAACTGCTCTTCGTCTTTGGTTTATGGCGCTTCTATTCGTTTGATGGAAGGAACTAAGTGCGTTTTTGGTTACACTTCTGATTTAACTAGCGCATCTTTGTTGAAACTCGCTAGCGATTTGGCGTCTTCTTTTTCTTCTGGTAAGAAGTTAGAGCTCAACGGCTTTGACCGCCCGTTAATAGGGAAGCCAAAGGTTAAGATCTACCATGAAGAAAAAAGCGATGAAGAGATTATTTCTTATTTAAAAAAAGGAGAAGATGTCATTTATAAATATTCTCCTAATATCGTTGATTGCACTTGTGGAATTATTGAAAGTGACGAAAAAGTTGAAATTTTTAATTCGGAAAAGAAACACGTGTTAGACAGAAGAGTCAGAACTAGATTAGTCTGTTCAGCTGTGGCTAGTAAGGACAATATTTTCCAAACGGGATTTGAAGGTCCTGGCGGTTCTTTAGGCTTGGAACTTTTAGATCAAGTAGATTACGTTAAGTTAGCTGAAGGTGTTGCTAAAGATGCGGTAGACTTGTTAAGCGCACCTGAGTGCCCTTCAGGAAAGATGGATGTCATTATCGGCAACAGCTTTGGAGGAGTTTTGTTCCACGAAGCTTGCGGGCATCCTTTAGAGGGAACATCTATTTCTCATAACACTTCGGTTTTTAGCGGCAAACTCAATGAGAAAATAGCTTCGGATGTTGTGACTGCTATTGATGATGGAACTATATCTAACGCTTGGGGAAGTTCCGCTTATGATGACGAAGGCAATAAAACTACTAAAAACGTTTTAATTAAAGATGGTGTTTTAGTGAATTACATGGTTGATAGGTTTGATGGAAGAAGAATGAATATGCCATCAACCGGTTCTTGCCGCCGTCAGTCTTATAAATATTTACCTACTACAAGAATGACTAACACTTATATAGCTAATGGTAAATCTAGCGTGGAAGACATTATTAAAAACACCGAGTTTGGTCTTTACTGCGTTTCATTTAGCGGTGGATCTGTCGATCCTTCTACTGATAAGTTTAATTTCACCGCTTCTAAAGCTTACATTGTAAAAAATGGAAAGATCGATCATTTAGTTCGCGATGCCACATTGATCGGTTACGGATATGAGGTGTTAAAAAACATCGATATGGTCGGAAATGATTTAAAGCGAGGCCAAGGTATGTGCGGCGCGGCTTCTGGTTCAATTCCGGTTGAAGTTGGTCAGCCGACTCTGCGTGTTAAGAATATGACCGTTGGTGGTAGAGGAGGAAATCTCTAATGAAATTTGATAAGTATTTTGAGTTAGCAAAAGAAAGAGGAATCGAACCTTTTGAGCTTAAGTTTGTTTCTAATTCCAAACTTTCTATTAACCTTTATCAACAAGAGGTGGAGCAGTATACTTCCGCCCAAGATCATTCGATTACTGGCAGAGGTATTTATGAAGGAAAGCTCGGTTCGTTCTCTACTGGCATGGTAAACTCTTCGACTCCTGCTCTTATGATTGATCAGATTCTTAAAAACGCTAAATACGGAATTCAAGGTCATCCAGAATTCTTTATTGAAGGAGGGCAGAAGTATACTCGCATTCGCAATTTCCACAAGGATTTAAAGAGTGTTAACCCCTCTCGTTTAATTGAATTAGGAAAGTCTCTTGCTAAAAAAATCCAAGAAAAAGATTCGCGTATAGAGGTTGTTTCTACTTCTATTGAACTCCATGAATCTGTTGAACAGTTTGAAAATAGCAAGGGGTTGAAACTTAAAGATCACTCTAATTATTTAATTGTTTCTTCCGGTGTTCAAGCTAGGAACAACCAAGAAGTTGTTTCGCAAGATAACTACGCTTTTATAACTGATTTGAGCGATTTCGATGAAGATAAATTTGTCGATGAGTTGGTTTTAAAAACCGTTAAGCAGTTTAACGGAGAAAAGATTCAATCTGGTAAATACGATGTCGTATTAAACAACGAATCTGCTGCGGTATTAATCGATGTTCTTTCTTCGCAACTCTCCGCTTACGCTGTTGAACATCATTTATCTCTTTTTGAAGGTAAAGAAGGTCAAAAGGTCCTTTCTAACAAGTTGACTGTTACAGATAAACCTCTAGCTAAGACGATCTTTGACCACGCTTACGATGATGAAGGAACTCCTTGTTCTAACCACACTTTAATAGAAAAGGGCGTTTTAAAAACTTACATTTACGATTTAGAAACGGCGAAAAAGTTCAATAAGCAGACAACTGGTAACGGGCATCAATCAGGTTCTAAGATCGTTCCTAGCACTAATCTTCTCGAAGTGAAAAAGGGACGTTTGTCTTTTGAAGAAGTCCTTAAGAGGGTAAATAACGGAATTTATATCACTTCTTTAGCTGGTATCGGAACAGGAATCAATCCGACAAGTGGAGATTACTCTTTACAAGCTAGCGGCTATTACATCGCTGATGGGAAATTGTCCACCCCAATTCCTCTTATGACTATAGCGGGCAACTTGCTTACTGATTTCAATAAAATTAAAGATATCGCCAGCGATTCCAAACTTACTATCGAAGGAGTCTTAACTCCTTCGATAAGTCTGAGAAAACTTTCAATATCTGGTGAATAATAATGTTTAACCACTTAATGCTTGTGTATTAAGTGGTTTTTCCTTGGATATTTTTAAGTTTCAATGATATTTATGTTGCGTTTATAAATATCATTCATTTTTGTTACACAAAAATAAAGTGGAAAAACGCAAAATTTTAATATTGGAACAAAAGCAAGGTACGTGTTAGTTTAGATTTATCTATTAAGTTCAGTTAGCTTTGATAATGCAGTTATTGTCAATACTCTAATCTATTAGAAATCAATCTATTTACTCTAACAAAGTTTAGAAATTTCTATTAAAGAAGTATTGGTAAACTTATCAAAGCTTTTTTTGTAATAGTAGACTTAATAATGAGGTGTTAAAAACGACTTTATACAATTGAGTTTTATTAGATCCTATGATTGCGTTAGCAAAGTTTTAAGATTAAGCTTTTATCAAGATTAGATGGAGTGAAATATGTTTTTTATTGAGAAGGAAGATAAGTTATTAGATAAAGAGTTCTGCCGCAGTTTTAAAGACAAAATCATAAACGCTTTTAATTCCAATAAGCTTAAAAGTGCAATTGATCCTAAATTTTTAGAATACGTAAATAAACAAGATTCAATTGTATTGTCTAAAGAAGTTAGCTATTCAGTTGATTGCACTTACATATGCGATGTGACTTTCGCTGTTGAACTGAAGAAAAATTGTGCCGCTCCCAGTGGTAATAAGATTAAGACTATCGCTGAAAGCAAGATTGAAAATTGCGTGAGAAGATATAATAAACACCTTACTTTTAATAGTAATAAAGCTTTTAAATTAGCTTCTATGGCGGAGATTTATAAGCTTGATATTAAAAACATATTGATGGAAATTCAAAACAACAAAAGTTTGTTTGAAGCAAAGGAAAACTATTTTGCTGAAGAAGACTTAATAAAAAGGGAGTATGAAGAGAGCGTTGATGGCGATATCCAAGTTGCAGTAAAAACTAAGAAGGTTCAAATTATTCTGCCTGATATTAGCCAAGTTGATGTCTATGCTGAATACAAGTATTTCGCTTCGGTTTGGTATGATGGAAAAGAATATAAATACTATGAAGACGATGATTTAAGTGAAGCTCTTTATTTTTAGTATGGTCTAAGTTTCAGCTGATATGCTGTTTTATAAAGCGTTTTCTAGTTTGTGTTAAAATAAGCGCGAGGAAATCACTAATATGTAAAAAATTGCGGTGAAAGTCCACTTAAAATTGCCTTGGAGGGAAGATATGAAAAGAATTATTAAAACTTTAATTATAAGTGCATTTTTAGGATTTAATTTAACCTCTTGCGAAAGCGATGAAGAACTCTTTTCTTTGGTAAGTGATGGAACGGCTTACGATTATGCGGAATCCCAAGTTGTTTCTCTTGCTAGTTTAAACAGGGCATACGGAACTATGAACATCGATATAAATATCGAGGCTAATTCTAAAACCAGTGTCACAGGTATTTCTGTTATTGAAAATAACATTTCTAGTTCTATCGAATTCGATTTGGGTTTAAATGATGGATATTACGGAGAATCGATATATGGAAGTGGAAATAAAGGGTATTTTTCTTCTTTGCTTCAAAGGGCTAATGAAAACGAATATTACTCTTGCTTTTCTGGGGAAGTAGATTCTTCTTATGCTTCTTTAGGCTATGTGACAAAAGTTGATAATTCGAAGCTTCCATTGAGCTTAGAAGAATCTTCGGAATACGAAGATATAGATGCTAATAATGTCACTAATTTTATTGATAATAGAATCGGAATTAACGATTATTATTCTTTGCTTAAAGACCCTAGTAATTTTGAACAGATTGAAGTCGGTACTTACACTTCATACAGAGTTAAAATCTCTCCCGACGCCTTGCCTAAAGACCTTTTAGGTTCTATTAAAATTGATTCGTTTTATTTAACTATCGTTCAGCAGGGTTTGATTCACAAGTGCGATCTTAGTTTTTCAAGCGATAAAGATTACGCCTCTATTGGTATGAGCTTCAGCGGATCGATCAATGTTATGTTTCAATATAACGGAATGATTCCGTATGAAGATTTAAACCGATTTAAAACCGTCGAAGATACTGATACTTTTGAAAAAGAAAAAGAGGATTTAATAGAGTTGGCTCTCTTCGCTTAATTCTTTTTATATAGAGTAAATAATGATAGAATAACTTTGTTTAATTATTTTTTTATGGAAAAAGGAAATTCAAAAAAAGTAGCTATCGCATCAACTGTTGTTATTTCTTTACTTCTAGTGGGAATGATAACGCTCTTTTGTATGCCTTATGGCAATCAAGCTGATTTTCGTTTTTTAAATTCGGGAATTAATTATTTAGATAAAATCGCTGAAAATGAAGAGCTTAGTTCTTTAGAATCTTACAGTTTTAACGAAGAAGGAAGAGAGAATTCTGAGAAGCTTTCTATCTCTGGAAATGGCATGCTTGAAAACTGCTCGACTAATGTTACCTATATTAGAGGCGAGCAAGTTAATTCATTTTCTAATTTAATCGGTCTTTCTAGCGGTTTATTAGATAAAAACTATTCTTATTTAGTTGTAGTGAGAGAAGGTTCTTACTTTAAGGAATCGGAAGTTAGACACGTTAAAATTAAAGATAATTCAGTGAGCATGACCTATGTTATTGAAGATGATCAGATATTGAAGCCTACTTATGAAAACGCCTTAGATTGTTACTGCTACGATTTTTTTAAGACTCCCGATAGCTTTAATTTCACTGACGTTTCTATAAATATTACGGATAAACTTTGTTAATTATGATTAAAGGACATTACTCTAACTCTAACGGAACACTGATCTCAAATTGCAAGGCCGCGTTTGTCGACTTCTATTTTGATGCTGTTTACAAGTTTAAAGATATCAAAGATCACTTTGTTGATAAGATTAAAGCTTTGGGAAAAAGAATTGCGAAATCTGACACTTGGCAGCTAGCTGGTGTTGCAAGTTTAACTGCCTTTTTGTGTTTTGCCATTACTTTAATAAGAGAAGCTTTCACCATACCTATCTCTGGTGATTTCCAACTTCAAGGTATGACTTTTATTTATAACGGGTATGATGATTGGCATTACTTTTTCAGAACCGGGATATTCCCGCAATGGGATACATCGGGAATGATTGGTGTTTCTAATATTAACGCCTATTCCTTTTATTACTTGTTCGATCCATTCTTCTTGATACTTTTAATATTCCCTCGTTCATTTTTGCTTCAGGCTCAGGCCTTGGTTATGATGTCAAAGTTCGTCTTTGCTTCCTTGGCTTTTTACGGTTTTTTAGGCAGTTTCCACATTACTAAAGGTACCAGAAAAATCGCCGCTTTAGCTTATGGGTTCTGCGGTTGGAATTGGTTTTACCTTTGGTTCTTCCACTTCCAAGAAATCACTGTTTTCTTCGCTTTGATGTTATGGGGTGTTGAGAAAATCATTCAAAAGAACGATTTGCGTCTCTTTGTTATTTCTTCTTTCCTTATGGGATGCACGAATTACCAGTTCTTAGCGATCTGCTTAGTCTGCTGCTTTATTTATGCTGGTGTTAGATATATTTCTACTTTTAAGCAGAGAAAGGGGAGCAAGGCTCAATTTAAAGTTATTGGTGTTGGTTTCTGCGCCTTTGCTTTGGGATTGCTTTCTTGTTCGTTTATTGTTTTACCTAACTTCTTATCTATTCAGCAGATGCCAAGAATTGCCTTAGGTGGATCTTATTTAGATTCTATTTTAGGTCCATTGACAGATACTTCTATTGAGTTTACTGATCGTTTTAAAGAAGCTTTTTTAGAGGTTTTCTACTGGGGAGACAATGAGAAGTACAAACACATGTATCCTTTAATTTCCTTGATATTTATGAATTCCGGCTGCTATTCAACTTCTTTGTATTCGGTTACTGGGTATGATAACACCGGTATTTCAATGTATGTGTTTGCTCCGATATTGCTCATGCTTATCCCTTCGTTGATTGATGCAATTAAGCAGAAAAAATTTGGGCAAGTTGTCTGCTTTGTTTTGTTAGCGTGGGCTTGTGAAACTCCTTTCTGGTATTACGCTTCTGGTATGTTTGCTAACGCGTATGGAAGATGGGAAATCTTCCCGATTGCGATGATGATTCTTTTTGTAGCTCAGCATTTTGACCGACTCAAAAAAATGCCGGGTTGGTATTTGGATGTTTCGGCAATTGTTGTCGCTGTAACTTTCTTTGTTTGCGTTAATGTCTCTAAGGCTGATGCTAATAGATACTCTGGTTTAAAAGAACCTAACAGCATCGTTAATTATTTGATTGTTTTAGAAGGTGTTTATTTAGTTGTTACTTACGTTTTCTTGCGCTTTAGAAGAACGGCGAGAACGTTTAAGAAAGAAACGCTTTTCTTGGTGGCTCTTGAAGCCGTTATTATGGGGAACATTACCGTTAGAGGAAACGGGGTTACTGATTATCAGAGCAACCTTTATGGCGGACATCAAAACACGGTTGAACAAACTCATATAGTTGAAGACTTAAAAGACTTTGATTCGAAGCTTTGGCAAGATCAAAAGGATACTTCTTACCAGGCTCCTTACCGTATCTTTAACACTCAAGCTAGTCGTTCGCAAAACAACTTAGCTATGGTAGAAGGCTACAATGGGGTTGGTTTGTTTTGCTCTACTTACAACTACGCTACCAACGATCTTCTCGTTTGGTCGAAAATCTCTTATGGTTCTTCTGGTGGTGGTATGGCTGGATGGAGTATGGGAGATCATGAAAAGCGCATTAATTTAGAAACTTTATTAGGGGTTAAATATTATTTGGTTAGAAAGGATGATAACAACGTTCCTTTCGGCTTTGTTAATCTTGCGGATATCGATTTAGATTCTCAAGACAGTTTAAAGACTCTCGTTGATTCTTCATTAATTAATGAAGATGTTGAACTATCCTCTTCAACTTTAGATTCTTTGAGAAATTTGCAAAGCACATTGAATAGTTCGAGCTTCTCGCTTTATTTAAATACCAATTACGTTGAATTAGCTTTCCCGTTTAACACTTATTTTTCTGACACTAACGAAAATGGAAGCAGTGTTATGTCTAGTGGAAATAGCGAAACTGATAACAATGAATTTAATTATTTAAAGAGTGCCATTATCGATGGAGATTATTACAGTGAACATCAAGATGAGTTTACTGATTTCGAAGCTTCTAAAAGAGAAACAATGGATAGAATCTACTTAGATTCTGCTCATTCTGTTAAATCTGTTGCGTATCGCGCCCAGTGGGATCCTTCTTCAGAAGGTGGAGCGTACCGCACTATTCATCCTGATTATTCTGATTCTTATATGAAAGAGAACCAAGATTTTGCGAAAGAATGGGCGAAAGAATATGCCTCTTCTGATGAGAGAAGCGGAAATATTGAAGACTATTTCAATTTGGATGACGAAGGCAATATAGTTTTCGGAAGAAACGATGTTTCGACAATGTTTATTACTCCTGCCGATGTTGAATCTACTTCTTTCAGAAATTTATCTTACTATTCTAAGTTGTTCTATATGCCTAGCAATGGAGAACCTTTGATTGAAGTTGCTCCAGGAGAAAAGAACTACGTTTCAATCCAGGCTAAATTTGGTTACAACTGCGATTTCTATCTCTTCGGTAAGAATTCTTCTACTGATGGTAAGGATTCTGATGGTGATGGGCAAGATGAAGATGTTGAAGGTTACCATGTTATCACTCACGATCAACACATGCAGAATAACTACGATAAGGGTGGCGATTGGAAGTATTCGCGCGGATTCTATACTGATGAATCTGTTTATGCTGTTGTCGGTGTCTTGCGTGAGACTTTGGGCAATGACAATGAAACTTCTCAGAACACTGGAACTACGTTCAACGTTATTGGCATGCAAACGATGAACGAAACAGAATTTGAAAACGATATTGCTAAGCTCAAAGAAAATCCTGTTCAAGTGACTTATGAAGATGCTAATAACATTGTTTTTAATACCAATTACTCTACAAAGAAGATTGTTGTATTAAATATTCCTTACGATACAGGATGGAGCTTAAATAGAAGTTATGTCGATGATAACGGGCAGACTGTTAATGAGCCTGTGAATTATTTCTCCGCTCAAGGTGGACTTATCGGCTTTATTGATAACATCGGAGAAAACACTTATTCAATTTCTTATATGACTCCGGGTTATAAGGTTGGTAGCACCGTTTCTATCGCTGCTATTTTCTTAGCGGCTATTTCTTACGCTTGGTACTACATTAACGAAATTGAAATCAAATTTAGAAAGAACTTGGAAGCTTACGTTAGCTTAAAGAAGTGAGGTGAATATGGATTACGTAATTAATAAACTTGAAGAAATGGATAAACGCTTAAGTGCTATTGATGAGGAGCTCACTTCTGTCACTGACTTTTCTGTAGCTAAAAAGCTCAATCAAGAGCGTGCGTTACTAGATGAACCAGTGACTCTTTATCGTCAGTTAAAGAAAGCTGATGCTGAGATTGCTGATGCTCAGCTTATCCTTAAAGACAGCGATGAAGAGATGCGCGAATTTGCCAAAGGAGAAATCGCTCGCCTTAGCGCTTTAAAAGAAGAGCTCAACAAGAAGATTGAACTCGCATTGTTACCTAAAGATATCAACGATGAAAAGAATGTCATTATGGAAATCAGAGGCGCGGTAGGTGGAGATGAAGGCAATATCTTTGCCGGTGACTTATATCGCATGTATTTAAAATACGCCGATAAGAAAGGCTGGAAAGTTCAACTTTTAGATGAGTCTCCAACTTCTTTAGGCGGATATTCTAACGTTTCAATTATGATTAAAGGCAAGGGCGTATATTCGCGCTTGAAATTTGAATCGGGAGCTCACCGTGTTCAAAGGGTTCCTATTACGGAAAAATCCGGACGTATTCAGACTTCTACCGCCACCGTTTTAGTTATGCCAGAAACTGAAAAGGAAGACATTGTTATCAATCCTTCAGATTTGCAAGTTGATACTTATCGCTCGCAAGGTGCCGGAGGTCAAAACGTCAATAAGACTGAATCTGCTGTTAGAATCACTCACGTTCCTACTG
>JADING010000063.1 GCA_017694135.1 Candidatus Scatoplasma merdavium | reverse complement strand
AGCATGAAGTAATTTCAGGTATATCGTCGTGAAAAGTTTTTATTCCGTATACTTTTAAAATAGAATTTGATAAATTCACGAGATTGTTTTTAAAAGAATACATCTAATCCTCCATATTTACAGCTTTTTTAATATAATTCACTTCTTCCTTAGTCAAATGGCGGTATTGGCCTAATTCCAAGCCTCCAAGCTTCAATTCCCCTATTCTTAATCTAGTTAACTTAACAACCTCTAGATTCGCCCTTTTACACATTCTTTTTATCTCGTGGTATTTACCTTCGCTCACAGTGATATCTAAAAGCTTGGGGCCAACTAATTCAACCTTTTTCGCTTGAATTATTCCATCGTCATAAAGGTCGATTTTACCGCGTAAAATTTCCAGATCTTTATCGCTAACCTCTTTGTCTACACCGGCTAAATACTCTTTTTCAATACCGGTATTAGGATGAATTAATCTGTTAGAAATCTTGCCGTTATCCATAAGCAAAAGCAGACCGGTAGTATCAGCATCAAGTCTGCCTACCAGTTTAATTCTTTTCAAATACTTTGAATCAATGAGCCTTAAAACTGACGGATATCTTTCATCGATATTCGAACAGATATATCCGCTAGGCTTATTTAGCATTAAAAATATCTCTTTTTGATACTCGACTCTATTATCATCAACATAGCACGCCAAAAGTTCTGGATCAAACTTAAAATCAGGGATTTTTACAATCTCGTTTTCTAATTTAACATGCCCGTTTTTTATCAGCGTTTTAACGTGCTTTCGCGTGCCGAATCCCTCGTTGGATAAAAAGTTATCTAAACGGGTGACCATTTTAACCTCTGAAGTAAGGGTTGTTTTCTTTTTCAGCTTTTAAAGTAGTAATTTCCCCATGCCCAGGATAGCAGACCAGGGTATCAGCTAAGTTGACAAGTTTCATCAAAGAAGAGTGGACTTTGTCCGGTTCAGAATTAGCGAAATCAAATCTTCCAATTCCGTTTTTAAACAAGGTATCACCGGTAAAAATCGCGTTATCTTCTTCTAAAAGGAAGCAGGAACTACCTCTGGTGTGAAAAGGTGTGTGAATAACTTTAAAATGCTCACCGTTAAAATCTAAGACATCGCCGTCATTAACAAGGTTGAGCTTAAAATCAAAAGCAACTTTTTCCCCGTGGAACACCGCGCGGTTCAACTCGTCAGAAAGAAGCATCTCCTCATCGTCTTTATGAATGTAAACAGGAACATCTTTCTTCATAGCTTTAATAAATTTCGAAACCCCACGAACGTGATCGTAATGCCCGTGAGTAAGTAAAATAGCGCTCACCCCTTCGAAATTGCGTCTAACAAAATCAGAAACTTCTGAAGAAGTAGAACCTAAATCAACAACGACGCATTTTTCACCCTTTTTGCCTATAACATAGGTATTTGCTGCAAACTCTTTATTATCGAAAACAAAAGCTTTAATCATATTTACCCTTAACGCAATAATTATATAACAAATGCGGTTTTAGATAGTATCAATCAAATTTTAAGTTTTCTCTTCTTTCTTATGTTTAAATTGCTAAACTCATATTAAGAGGTAAAAAGTATGGAAACAAAAGATATCATGTTCGAAGATCAGGAAGTATACGCTGCCCTTTTAAAAGAAAAGCAAAGGCAAGAAGACAACATTGAACTTATCGCTTCAGAGAATTTTGCATCCAAAGCTGTAATGGAAGCTCAAGGCTCAATATTCACAAACAAATACGCCGAAGGATACCCTTCAAAAAGATATTACGGCGGATGTGAAAATGTCGACACCATAGAAAACCTAGCTAGAGAAAGGCTTAAAAAGCTTTTCAATGCTAAGTTTGTTAACGTCCAACCTCATTCTGGATCGCAAGCGAACATGGCGGCATACCGAGCGTTAATTAATCACGGAGACAGAGTTTTAGGAATGTCATTAGATGCCGGTGGTCATTTGACACACGGATACAAGCTTTCTTTCTCCGGGCAAGACTATCTAGCTAGAGCATACGGAGTAAACTCTGAAGGATATATAGATTATGATGAAGTAGAAAAAATAGCTGAAGAATTCAAACCGAACTTAATAATAGCAGGAGCGTCTGCATATCCGCGCTTTATCGATTTTAAACACTTTAGAGAAATAGCTGATAAAATCGGAGCTTACCTCATGGTCGATATGGCACATATAGCCGGACTAATTGCAGCAGGCTTACATCAAAATCCTCTTCCATACGCCCATATTGTGACTTCAACCACTCACAAAACTCTCCGTGGACCACGCGGCGGTATCATTCTTACCAACGATGAAAATGTAGCTAAAAAAGTTGACAAAGCTCTTTTTCCCGGCTGTCAAGGCGGTCCTTTAGAACACGTTATTGCCGCCAAAGCCATCTGCTTTAAAGAGGCGTTAGATCCCTCTTTTAAAACATATCAAGAACAGGTAGTAAAAAACTCTAAAGCCATGGCAAATAAGCTCATGAGTCTCGGGGCAAAGCTCATCACTAACGGAACTGATAATCACCTCATGTTAATAGATGTCTATTCTTCTTATAACCTGACTGGTTTACAAGCTCAGATGGCTTTAGAAGAAGTAAATATCACCACGAATAAAAACTCCATCCCCAACGATACGCAACGTCCTATGTACGCGAGTGGAATAAGGCTTGGAAGCCCAGCTATGACAAGCAGAGGGTTCAATGAAGAGGAATTTATCAAAATCGCCACCCTCATTGACTTAAGACTTAAAAACCCCTCGGATGAAAAGATTAAAACCAACATTTTAAAAGAAATAAAAGAATTGACATCTAAACACCCTTTAAATGTTTAAAAAGCTCTTACAATATTAAAAAAATCGCTTACTTGTGCTCATTGCAATTGATTGTTATAACCCAGTAGAATAAAATCTACTTAGGTGGGAGGCTTTATTATATGAAAACTATCCATGTTCGCGTCACAAATGAAAACGGGCTCACTTCCCGCTTAGCAGCTGAACTCGTCGCTGAAGCTAACAAACATATCGCTAGATGTACAATGGTCGCCGACCGCAACGATCCAACTGCTCAAGCAGATTTGAAATCCATCATGAACGTCTTCACCTTATCTATTCCGCAGAACGGAACGTTCGATATAGACATCGAAGGCGTAGATGAAGAAATGGCATACAACGATTTCATTTCTTTGCTTGAAACTCTGCCTTTATAACCTTTACAAAATGAATTTAAAAGGGACCAAATAAAGGTCCCTTTTTAAGTTAACTATAAACAAAACACTTGTCTGTAGTCGTTAACTACGAAACCACCCATTTTTGCGAATCTAAATCATAGTTAAAAGTTCTTATCAAATGACTGCTGTATTGAGTATTATCAACAAACTTAGCCACAGTAGCGCTCGCGGTATTAGAGCCGTAAGACTCGCAAGGGATATAAACTCCGTTAAAATAAATATACCTGGTATTGTTATATAAAAAATAATAGTTTGAGAAAGATGAAATAGCCTGGTATTTTCCATCTAAGCTGTCATGAATAGATGCGCTGCTTCCATTTAATTCATACCCGTTAATATCATCTGATAAATACATGTTTTTATTGTCCGTAGTAGCAAATATAAACGCGTATTTATTACCGTCTCGATCAGCAATGGTTCTAGTATTAAAGTCATAGCTGTACTTTATTTTTCTTTCTTTTTAGCAAAATACTTGTTGCCAAAATAAACAAGGCAGAAAGACAAAGCAAAACCAATAACAAACAAAGGTATACCAACACCTAAGTCTCTTCCGATATTACCAGCTCCTTCCATCCAAGCCTGATAAATTCCAATGGTTTCTGTGTTGTAAAAAATTGAGATGACAGATCCGTAAGCTAAACCAGTTAACAAATGAAAAGAAGAAAAGCGGTACTTCTCGATAAAGTAATTTACAGCCTTAGAGAAAAGCAATATTCCAACAACAAAACCCACAGCTAAAAGCAAATAAATTAGTATCCACATAGGATTCAATTTCCAAACTGTGATTGATACAGAATCAACAATTGGAGTAAATGCTCCAAAACACATCAATAAAGTAGTTGCTGACAAACCAGGAACAATCTGCGTCAAAGATACCGCAACACCTAAAAGCAAAGAGACAATGTATAAATAAAAAGGAAATTCGCTTTGCGAAAAACTAGATTCTAGTGAAACCTTTCCGCCTAGACCTATAAAAATCAGCGATAAACTAATAGGTAAAATCAAACCGATAGCCAAAAGCAAATACTCTTTCCAACCTCTTTTTCTTTCACCATCACTTTTAATTTCTTTTTGAACTTCACTTGCGCCACCTAACATAAGCCCCGCAAACAGGCTAACGCAAATGAACATGTATTTATCAATTACAGCTTGAACGGTAAAAAATCCCCCGACAAAGCCAATGATTCCACCAATTAAAAGAGGTAGCAAGAAAAGAACACAGGTCTTGAACTTTTTAAAAAGATGAGACAAGGCATACATCATCTTGTCATAAAGGCGGAAAATGATTGAAATGGTTGATCCAGACACTCCAGGAACAATGATAGCTAACCCAATAAAGAAACCATTTAAAGCCGATAATAGACGATCTTTCCACGTTTTATATTCAAGTTCTTCGTACTTTTCAATATTATTTTCTTCCATAACTAACCTCGTGTATATATTGCATAGAATAATACTAAATTTACTTATACGCAAATAAGATTTATTAATGTTTAAGATACTTCAAATTTAAATTGGAGTTCTTTTTGTCTATTGTATCAATCCAAATGCGTAACAATTGAACGCTTAATATTTAAATAGTTTATAAAAACTATTCATAAAATTAGTTGTTGCATAAATCCTAGTCTTGCGGTATCATTATAAAGCTCAAAAGAGCTGGACCATTAGCTCAGTTGGTAGAGCAGCTGACTCTTAATCAGCGGGCCGAAGGTTCGAGTCCTTCATGGTTCACATTTCAGTAAATCACCTATAGTGCCAAAGCATTATAGGTTATTTTTTTATACCAACGATTACCAATTCATACTCGTTATATCGTACCCCGCAATAGCACTTCGGATTCGACACTATTTGTGAAATATGTCTTAAAACGCTCTACAAAAGTGAAAAATCAAGTGATATTCGAGAAAAGTAAAAAATATACATGATAATGTCTACGATATCCATGCATTTTTTGAGTAGAATATATGTTAATTTTTTAAAATTATCAATAGTAGGGTTTAGTGGTTTTGTTGTTTTAAAAACATAGATAAAACTCCTGTTTTCTAATACAATTAAAGTAGTTAAGAAAGTTGGTGTTTTATAGTGAAATACGAAGAAAGCAATAAAGTTGAACTTAAACGCGAGATGATAAAAGATTTAGATAAAGAAATCATCGCTTTTTGGAATGCTCATGGCGGAACTATTTATATAGGTGTAGAAGATGATGGAAATGTAGTAGGTGTTCCTCAAGAGTTAAAAGATGAATATGATCAAAAGATATCATCAATAGTAACAGAAGGAATCAAACCTAGTGCAAAACAATTAGTTTCATTTGGATATGATAAGGACAATGTTTTAGTCATTCATGTTAATGAAGGAAGCAAAAAGCCCTACTATGTTGCATCTACTGGGCCTAAACCAAGTGGAACATATATAAGAGTTGGTAGAAGCAAACAGCAACTGACCGATGAGGAGATTCTTTTCATGCTAATGGACAGCATGAATATATCTTTTGAAAAAGAAATAGCTGAAAATCAAAACCTTCATTTTTCCTATATTATTGAACTTGCTAAAGCTAAAAAAATTGAATTTAGCGAAAGAGAATTGTTATCTTTAGGTTTGAAAAACAAAGAAGGCAAGTTTACAAATTTAGGTTTATTAATCAGTGATGAAAATCCTATTGAAATTAAATTTGCTTTATATGATAAAGACTTGAATTTTAAAACAAAGAAAATTTTTACTGGCTCTATTTTAAAAATTGCCGATCAAGCTCTAGAATATGCTAATTTGCTTAACACGACTTCAGCGGTTATTGTTCCATATCAAGCTCAAAGAATAGAGACAAAATCATATCCAGGTGTAAGTTTAAGAGAAGCAATATTAAACGCAATTTGTCATGCTAATTATTTAAAACCATCGAACATTAAAATTGAGTTTTACGATGATAGAGGAGAGATTACTAGTCCAGGCGGAATTTTAGACGGAACATTAGAACAAATACTGCGTGGATATCAAACCTTTAGAAATCCTGGACTAGTGCGAGTGTTAGATAAGTTTAACTATATTGAAAATTTTGGAAAAGGAATGAAAAGAATTCAGGAGGCTTATGAGAATAGTGATTTAAAGCCATCATTTGATGTTAATAACACTTATTTTAGAATCATTTTGCCTGACTTAAATTTCCATCATAATTCCACCAGTAATTCCACTATTTATTCCACCAATGATTCCACCAATCGACTATCTGATACACAAGTAGCGATTTTATCTTTAATCAAAGAAAAGAATGATATAACGATAGCTGAATTAGCTAATAAACTTAATAAAGAGATTTCTACTATTAAAAAATCAATTAAAAATTTGAAAGATGCAGGAGTACTCATAAGAGTTGGCACTAATAGATTAGGTCATTGGGAACTTGTTGATAAATAGAAGAATAATCCTTTTTATGCATTAAACGCGTTCGTTTATTGATTTTGAGGGCATTTAAGGCGTTTACCAAACACATTTCAGTAAATCACCTATAGTGCCAAAGCATTATAGGTTATTTTTTTATACCAACTTTTGCCACTTACAGCTCATTATGTCACAGCTTGATATTCATAAAATCAAAGGAACACACTCTCTTAAACTTAAAGAAGATTTGTTAACCTTAGAACATCTTTTAATTAGTTTTCTTTTTAGTGCGGCAAATAAGTTGAAATAAATCAGCTGTGATATTATTTTTATGAGAGGCAAATATGATATACGAAAATATAATTCAAACAATAGGTAAAACACCCTTAGTTCATCTATCTAAAATTGAAAAAGAGTTCAATTTACCATTCAATTTATATGGGAAGGTCGAAAGGTTTAACCCGACTGGTTCTATAAAAGATCGCGCAGCTTATTCAATGATAGAAAAAGCCATTAAAAGAAATGAAATAGACAAAAACACCGTCATTGTAGAACCTACTTCTGGCAATACCGGTATAGGTTTAGCGATGATTTGTGCCTATTTAGATATGCAATGCGAAATTTACATGCCTTCTTCCGCATCTAAAGAGAGAGTAAAAATGATGCAAGCCTATGGTGCTAAAGTGATTCTCACTGACAAATCGCTTGGCATGAAAGGGGCAGAAGATGCAGCAGAAAAAAGACTAAAAGAAATTCCCAACTCATTTATGCCCAGTCAGTTCTCCAATTTAGATAACCCGTTAGCGCATTATGAAACAACAGGACGAGAGATTCTTAATGACTTAAATAACAAAGTCGATTATCTAGTGGCTGGTTTTGGAACTGGCGGAACAATTTCAGGTATCGCTCACCTTTTTAAAAAGGAAAATATCAACTGCAAGTTTATTGGAGCAGAACCTCTCTCTTCTCCTTTATTAACTAAAGGAAAAGCCGGACCGCATCTAATTCAAGGAATCGGAGCTAATTTCATCCCTGAGTGTTTAGATTGCACAATACTAGATAAAATAGTTGATATTTCCGATGAAGACAGCTATAAATTCACCTCGATATTAGCAAAAAAAGAAGGGATTTTAGCAGGGATTTCTTCTGGCTGTGCATTGAAAGCCGCAATAGACTTAAAAGAAGAATACAAAGAGAAAGGCAACGTTGTTGTTATCTTCCCTGATAACGGAGAAAGATACCTTTCTGTGGAGGGATTATATGAATAAAATTATCGAAGAATTGCACCAAATAAATCCGTCATACATGGATGAAAACATCAAAAAAATATCTCGTGAAGGCGCAACCGAATTCTACAAAGAATTGCGCGAACTTATGTTTTATACTGCATATCACGAAACTTTTGACGAAAAGGATTGCGAAGCTTTACTTTCTTCGGCGAGAAAGAGATTCGCTAATTTTTATAAAACTTGCGATGATCCATCAAAAGGATCATTCGATGATTTTGTTTCCAGTTTATCTTCGATTAAAAAATCTTTATTAACCGATATTGAAGCTATCTATGAAGGGGATCCTTCGTGCAATTGCCCTCTTGAAGTTATTTTAACTTATCCAGGATTTACCGCTATTTCTATATATAGAATCACTCACAAACTCTTGGAATTAGGCTATAAATTCGTCGCTCGTGTCCTTTCTGAATACGCCCATTCTAGAACCGGCATTGATATTCATCCAGGAGCGAGTATCGATGATTATTTCTTTATTGACCACGGAACAGGAATTGTAATAGGCGAAACTACTCATATAGGTAAACACGTTAAGCTCTATCAAGGCGTCACTTTGGGTGCTCTTTCTTTAAAAGAAGGCAGAAAGCTTCACGGTCAAAAACGCCACCCAACTATCGAAGACAATGTTGTTATTTATTCTGGAGCGTCAATCTTCGGTGGTGACACTGTCATTGGAGAAAATTCCGTCATAGGATCTAACGCTTTTATCACTAAATCTATTCCTGCTAACTCTATAGTCCGCGTCAAAGCTTACGATCTTCAAATAGTAGATAAAAGCGAGAACTAGAAATTAGTTGGGTATGTGACTATTTGACAAGATTTCTAGAAATCAGTATGATATAGCCCTGTATGGAACCTCTGCTATCTAACACATCCATTGATCCTCTGATATACACATCAACAGAAATTCCTGGCGTTTACGGTATTCCGTTTTGGCTCTGTTGGGTTATCATTGGTGTTCTTTTGCTTGTAAGCGGATTGTTTTCCGCTTCTGAAAACGCCTTTTCAAACTGTAACAAATACCACTTTAAAGTCTTAGCTAATCAAGGGCACAAGACTGCTAAGGTTATTGTTTATTTAACAGAAAAATTTGAATCTACATTAGTAAGCGTCTTAGTTGGTAACAATATCGTTCAAACTTTGATGTCTTTTATTTCTGCCATCTTGTTTTATAACATTTGCGACTATTACGGTTTAGGTGATTCTATCGAAGGTATTTTATCAACGGTAGTTATGGCTTTCTTAGTCTATGTTGTTTCTGATACCTGCCCTAAGATTCTTTCTAAAGCCATTCCCAACAAGATGTGCTATATCTTAGCATGGCCGGATTTTATTGTCGGCATTATCTTATTCCCTGTCATAATTATTTTTAGAGGCATTCTTTATTTAGTTCACAAATTGTTTAAAATTAACGATTCTTCAATTTTAACTAAAGAAGACTTCATTGAAACGGCCGATGAAGCCGTATCAGAAGACGAAGTTACAAACAAAGAAGAACAGCTTTTTGAACCTGATGAAATAAGAATGTTAGACCGCGCGTTTATCTTTGATCAAATAAGTGTCAAACAAGTCTTAACGCCAAAAGATAGAATCGTCTCATTTTCAATCGATGACCTTTATGTGAGTAAGCTAAATGAACTTATCATGAACTCGTCTTTCTCTCGCTTCCCCATTTATGAAGACAGCAAAGACAATATCATAGGCATTCTATCTATTAACACCTACTTTAAAGAATACTCTAAAGATCCTCACTTTGATGTCCGCTCAATTCTCCTTCCCCCGGTTTTCTTTGATGAAAACGCAAAAGTTGACGATATTTTTGACACTCTAAACAAAGAAAAACTTCACATCGGTTTAGTCAAAAATCCCAACGGAAAATTAATCGGCATGGTTACGATGGAAGATATTTTAGACGAACTAGTCGGTGAAACTGCTAACAAGCATTTTTACACTTCAACAGATATCAAAAAAGCTAGTTTAGCTTTGCAGGAGAAAACCAAGTAATGATTATCGCATATATAATTGTTTTAATCGTCTTGCTTTTCATCTCGGTTTTCTTTTCTTCCGCCGATATGGCGTATGGAAGCGTCAATGAAAGACATCTAGTGCACGCTTTAGAGACTTCACCTAACTCTCACCGTTTAAAACTAGCTTATAAATTGTCTCACAATTACGATAAAACAATTTCCACAATATTGCTGTTTAACGATACGGTTAACGCTGGTCTTGACTCCTTTGCTACCTTATTAGGTGTCTTGCTCGCAAACGAAGTTTTCCATGTCACCGATTCTTCAACTGCTGAAACTTATGGTTTAATAGCTTCTATGATCGTTTTAGTTTTAAAGATTACCTTTGGAGAAATCATCGCTAAATCAGTGGGTAAAATCTTCAATCAGACTCTCGTTAAAGCCTACTCTAACATAATAAATATATGTTATTACGCAACCTTACCTATCACTTTCTTAGTCGGTGGATTCGGCAAAGTTATCACTTCGCCAATAACTTCCAGCGTCAAAGACTTACAAATATCTGACGAAGAGTTACACGAAATGGTCGAAGAAGCCCAAAGCACAGGCATCTTAGATGAAGATAAAGCTGAACTTCTCAAAGGCACAATCGATTACGCAACCACAGAAGTTTATGAAGTTATGACTCCAAGAAAGAAAATATGCGCAATCGATGCCACGGAAGATATAGAGGAGATTATCGAAGATAACAACATCTTTAATTTCTCTAGAATACCAGTCTATAAAGACACTATAGATAACATTATTGGTTATATTCGCTGCAAGGACCTAGTCCGCTTAAAAATCGAAGGCAAAGAAGAACATATCACTAGCATTCTCCGCTCAATTAAATTCTTCCCTCGCACCGCTGAAATTAATGATATCCTGCAGTATTTCCGCACTGAACACCGCCACATAGCTGTAGTCTTAGACGAATACGGCGGAACTGAAGGTATCGTCACTAGCGAAGACATCATCGAAGAAATTGTCGGAGAAATCTGGGATGAAACCGATGAGAAAGACGAACCTATCGTCGAACGCTCCGATGGTAAATACATCGTAGATGGAAGAATGAACTTAGAAGACTTCTGCGAAAAATTCGATATAGATTACGAAGAACTAGACACCGAATACGTCACTATCGGTGGATTCATCATTGAACTTTTAGATGATAATTTCGCAAAGATTAACCAGGTGATAAATTTCAAGAACCTCACAATGAAAATCATCGCCTTAGATCAGCACCAAACAATAAGAAAAATCTTAGTGACCATTAACCCACAAGAAGATGAAGACTGATATTTAATCTTCAATCAACCTGCTTTATAATAAAAGTGTTTTAAAGGAGAATTAAACATGCACAAACTAGTTTTAATTAGACATGGCGAATCCGAATGGAACAAACTCAATCTCTTTACCGGTTGGACTGATGTTGACCTCACTGAAAAAGGACATCAAGAAGCTACTACTGCCGGTGAACTTTTAGCTAAAGACGGCTACCATTTCGATGTCGCTTACACTTCTGTCTTAAAAAGAGCCATTCACACTTTGTGGCACGTTCTTGACGGAATCGATCAAGACTATCTTCCGGTTATTAAAGACTACCGCTTAAACGAAAGACACTACGGTGCTTTACAAGGTTTGAATAAAGCTGAAACCGCGGAAAAATACGGTGAAGAACAGGTTCACTTATGGAGACGTTCATTTGATGTCGCTCCCCCGGCCTTAGAAGCTGACGACAAGAGAAACCCCGCTAACCAAGCGATGTATTCTACTATCGATAAGTCTGCTCTTCCTCTCTGTGAATCTTTAAAAGACACTATCGCGCGTGTCGTTCCGTATTTCAACGCTGAAATCGCTCCTCGCATCAAAGCTGGTGAAAAAATCTTAATCGTTGCTCACGGTAATTCTCTCCGCGCCTTAGTAAAGTATTTAGACAATATCTCCGATACTGATATCGCCGGATTAAATATCCCTACTGGCGTACCTCTCGTATACGAACTTGATGAAGATTTAAAACCTATCAAACACTATTACTTAGGTAACCAAGAAGAAATCGCCGCCAAAGTCAACGCGGTCAAAAATCAAGACAAAATTAAAAAGTAATCAAAAAACTGAGCCGTGATATGCTCCTTCTAAAGTAGACAAAGATAATAATGAATATCCCCTGGGGATATGGCAAAAAACAAAGTCTACTTTAGGAGGATTTTTTTATGTAAAGAAAAGCAAATCACAGTAAAGAGATAAAAAATAAGGCGTAAAAAAATATCTAAGAGTGAATAAAACATTAACTTAAATAGCGTTCGACTTAGGTTCTTCAACAAAATATTTAAATGAAATATTGTTTATTCAAATTATTCAAATCTAAATAATTACAAGCGTAAAAAATTTATAAAAAATCCCAATTTAAAATTTCACCAATTATTAGGACAAATTTTTTAGGGGATATCAAGTTTACTGCCATCCAATCGCAATTTTGATACATTGCACACCATTGCAACTGTAGCAACATCGTAAATTGAATGTGATCAGATTATGAATTATTATGCCTAATAAGTTCTATCTCATTTAACTCATATGTAACT
>JADING010000062.1 GCA_017694135.1 Candidatus Scatoplasma merdavium | reverse complement strand
CTACTATTAAGGCCGCACAGACGATAGCAATCAACGCCCAATTATCGAGATTTTCAAACCAATTACCGTTCTCCATATTTCACCTCCCAAAAATGGAAACACTTTTTTCGATAATATGATATTAATTTATTTATTGTTTTTTTTCCACTAATAATTAGCTTAAGTCAAAATAAAATAAATAAAAAACATATATTAGTTACAAAAAACGGATATAAGAACATTAATAAGATGGATAATTCGCTATTGCGGATTAATTCAGATTGACAGATTAGAAATTTTAAAATTTTTACCACTACCATTATCATTATTCGCGATTGTAAATGAATTGTTAACATTTTGTCAGGCTTAGTTTACAATTCTAAATGTAAGTTTTTTGTTAAGAAGTTATTAAGTAAAAGTAAGGAATTGTAACAAATGAACGAAATAGCAATTGCAGTAATGGTTCTGTTTGGAGGTCTTACCTGTTTTTTAGTAGGTATGGAAATGCTCCAAAAGGCCACCGAAAAACTAGCCTCTACTTCTTTAAAGAAACTGTTCTCTAAGACAGCATCTAATCCGTTAGTCGGAGTTGGAATTTCAACCTTAGCAACAATGATCATGCAATCATCAGGTGCTACTTCAGTTATGGTTGTTGGCTTTGTAAATTCTGGGGCTATGAGCTTAACGCAAGCCGTCTCATACATTATGGGAGCTAATATCGGTACTACTATTACCGCTCAGATTGCCGCTTTAGGTAACTTCCCTATTTCAGAAATATTTATTTGCGTTTCTTTTATCGGCATGATTATGCTGATGTTTTTCAAAAAGAAAGAAAAAATAGCTCTAAGCGGTGAGCTAGTTATCGGATTGGGCTTACTGTTTTTAGGACTGTTAATTATGGAAGATAACTTCAACGCCTTATTCGAACTCGTTCCTGCTATGTCTGATTTTTTAGTTAATTTAACTAATCCGGTTCTCCTTCTTTTAATAGGCATCGTTTTTACTACTGCTATTCAGTCTTCTTCTGTCATTACTTCGATTCTCATTTCAATGGCTTTAGCCGGAGTTGTGGTTGGTGGAAGCGGCAACGGAGTTTTATATGTAATATTAGGTTCAAATATCGGTTCTACTACCACGGCGTTAATTTCCTCAATTGGATCAACTAGAAACGGTAAAAGAACAGCGATTATTCACTTGTTATTTAACGTAATGGGTTCTGTGATTTTCTTTATTATTCTTCTTTGCTTCCCGCAGTTTAACGAGGTTACTTTCGTCAAGCTCTTCCCTTCTTCTCCAGCAACGCAGATTGCGATGTTCCACACTTTTTTCAACGTCGTTTGCACTATCATTTTCTTACCTTTTATCAAGTGGTTTGTTAAGCTTAGTGAGCTTATCATTCCC
Organism: Candidatus Scatoplasma merdavium; assembly: GCA_017694135.1. Taxonomy (GTDB): domain Bacteria; phylum Bacillota_I; class Bacilli_A; order RFN20; family CAG-288; genus Scatoplasma; species Scatoplasma merdavium. The sequence goes on along the minus strand of JADING010000062.1, from coordinate 5,721 downwards.
GATAAAAACGAGAAAGAAAAAATCGAGCTCGATACTCGCTTCTTAAAGAATCCATCTTTGGCTTTAAGCGAAGCCGATAGATACTTTGCCTCTCTTTCAAACAAAGCGCTTTTAACCTTGCAAACATCTTTAGATTCTTTCGTTAAAAACGATGAAGAAGCAAGCAAAACAGTCATATTGTTAAACAAAGAAATAGAAGCTGACTCTAAAACCTTAAACAAATATTTGGCTGATATTCTTAACAGCGGGACTGACAACGCTTCTAATGCGAAAATATCAATGAAGATGCTCGACATTGCCGATATTGATCGTTTAGCGGAAATTGCCGACAACATCACTTCTTACACTTCGCATCGCGTTAATGAAAACCTCACTTTTTCTCAAGGCGCATTGAACAAAGCAGAAAAAATTTACAGTCTCATTGAAAAACAATACTCCGACTTATTTAAAATGCTTGAAAATGACAACTATCAAATTTATGAAAGTATTAAACAGCGCGAAGATGAGATTGACAACGAGCGTTCTAGCGCAATTAAAGAACATTTAGTGCGTTTAAATAACGGCGAATGCAAAGGCGAATCCTCGCGAATTTACATTAATCTTATCGGAAACTTAGAAAGAGCGGCAGACCACCTTTTCTTTATTGCTAACCGTGAATCTGGCTCTTCGTATGTCCCTCAGCTAGACAAAGATTAAAAATTCCTGAGTTTGTAAAGCAGGTATCGTGTTAACGAACTTAACAAACTCGGTTCTACATCGTCCACGCTATCTTCTGAACATATAAATTTTCTGTCTTCCTGACAGACGTATGAAAGCAAATCAAACATAAGAGAAAGGAATTTCCTTCCTTCTTCGATATCTAAATTCTCATCGATATTCCCTTGGTGAGTCAGTTGGTTTGCCTTAACTAAAATTCCGTTGTTCTTATTTCCGTTTGAAGAGTACATTTCAGCGATGTTGTGGCATATTGAACATATGTCTTCTCTATCTTTTAAAAAGTAATCGACAAAACCGAATAAAGCTAATGCAGAAATGAAATAAAACTCGTAATTATCGCAGTTTTTATAATATTTTTTAACCGCTTGATGAAGCAGGTATTCACGGTTAACTAAATAGAATTTAATAGTCCCTTTCGAAGAAATTAAGTCTTCTAAACTGAGCTTAAATGTTTTAGTTTCAGAAGAAAAACTAAAGTAATTTCTATACCCTTTATTTGAAGACAAAGTATCTAAAATTAAAAGAAGTTCATCTTTCAATACACCTTCAATTTTCGAAAGGAAATTAGATATTTCCCCCTTCGATAAATCTATCCACATCTTGAGTAAACTGATAAAAATATAGTGGTAGACCAAACGGGTATCTTTAGCGAGCTTTTTCCCTTTTGGAAATTCATCAAAATAAGAATAATTGTCTAAAACATAGGAAAAATCACCAATTTCAATAGCGCAAGCTAAATCGATTACTTTCGAATATATCTTGTCTTTTTTCTGGTATTCTAAAGTTTCTTTCTTGAGCAAATGATAGTTGTATTGAGTCACGTACTTTTCTAAATAACTTTCTTGGTTTTCCATTGTTAATTTGGAATAATCAGCGCATTTAATCTCAACTCTTTTATTCAATTCATCTTCGTATTTCTTCGCGCACTTTTTAACATCTAATTCATCTTTTGAAGAATCGATAATGCGCTCGCTGATTTCGAGTGGAACTAATTTAGCTAAATAAGGGGCGTTATTTACCAAAGCTATGGCCGTCAAATCAAATGCAGGCTCGCTGTACGAGATAAGCAAATAAATGGTATTTGAGCTATCTTTCAATGAAAAATTAGGAATCTTAGCTAGTGAAGTATAAATGAACGAATAGACTTTATCGATGTTTTTATAACCTCTGATTTCGACGTTTTCATTTTTAAATACTAAAACAGGGATTTCTATTTCTAACCTCTCTAATTCCTTTCTTACTAAATGTGAATAATAACCGTTTCTCTTTTCGATTTTCGCATCAGAAGAAAACAAAAACAGACAGATTCGATAATCCAAACAATCTTTCTCTTTCTTTAAATTCTCAAGCAGATTGACAATCGACTTATTTAAAGAATTGTTCTCGAGGTTGTGCTGTGAAATTTGGATAACTAATGCCTTCATAATAAACTCTCCAAATAAGTGTTAAAAAGCTCGTATAACTCTTTGAAGTCATCAAAGACAAACTCGCAATCTACCGCTTTAGAAAGGATAGAAATAACTAAATTAATGAGGTTCCACGACTGATTTTTTAACTCGATATAGGTAAAAGAGTTGATATTCGCGTGCTTGCAAGCATCGCGGTACTTTTTTTCGTAAGTTCGCATAATACTGAGATCCTGCTCATCTTGCAAAATAATCAAATCGTAATTTCGAATGCCGTTTTGATTGTTGACATGCTCGCGCAGAGATCTCAAACCGGAAACGGAAAACTTAATCTTTAAAACAGGGGTAAAAGACGTCGTATATTTAGAAGAAAGCCCGTGAATGGAATTCTTTTTAACTAAGGCTAAAAACTTTTTGTCATTAATAATGATTCTCCCATCAAATCTCACATAGAGATATTCAGTGTATGGAACATATTTCAAAGAGAGGTGAGAATCCTTATAAAACCGGTGCTCTTTTTCCAAATAAATCAAACAAGCATCAACTAACAAAGGAGAGATATTCGAAGCGAACTCCTCGTAATTTTCATTGAGAAGACATCTAACTAACCTAATCAAAATAGCGACCATAGAATCGATTTTAACTAAACCGTATTCGCTGTTTTCTAATATTAAATTAATAACTTTTGATTTAGATAATGCGTTGTATAAATCTTTGTCTTTTCTCAGTATAGATCGCGCTTGACTCAAGTTATCCGAATGAGTGTATATCTCACGCATGAATTCGAGAGATGATTCGACCTTTTTGCTCAACGGATATTTTTTCTTCGTGAAAAGAGAATATATCTGCACGTAATTGTACGCTCTTATGTAATTAATAACCTCATCAGAAAAATTGAAATTCATTACCCTGCGGAAAGGAAACAGCCGTGGAGAAGAATTGATAATAGATTCGTGTTCGCACTTTTTCAACTGAGAAAAATACTCTTCATAATAAACCCCTTGATACTTTTCGTTTTTAGATGTGAACAAGAAAAGGTTCATTGCTAAACGCTCTTTGTTAGTCCCGCTCAACAAATTGAAATAAATATTCGCCCCTTTGTCTTTAAACACAATTTCAGATACGACATCAGTTAAAGTTCGATATACGTCTAATATATCAGAATTATCAGAGGAAAGAAGATCGTTATCATTGGGAAAATTCACGAACTTTATCTTTGTTTCTTCCCTGCTTTTATTCAAATAAGTCAAACTCTCTTTAACTTTTTTTAATATATCCTTCTGCTCTCTTGAAGATATTAAGACCAGGTGAGAAATAGTTTGATTATGCTTAATTCCATTTTTCAATATAGTCAAAATAGAACCAGGATGCACCTTATCATCCCGATCTAAATAGCAAGGTTCATAAGAATTCAAGAAGCTTACTAGATAGTTCATTTGACTCCTTAATAAGCGGCTTTTAAGACTTCGAGAATATCCTCGTGATCAAACTCAATATAGCAAGATCCCGTATCGGAACTGTAAGCAATATCTTTTAGCATATCTTTTGTGACACCTAACTCTCTTAAAGATGTGCACATTTTGTTATCTTTAATAAATTGCGCCAAGCAATCTAATCCTTTAGAAGCTATTTCTTCATCGTTCAATCCAGTTGGATCAACTTTAAAAACCTCTGTTGCGAATCTCACAAACTTCGGCAAATATCCTTTCATAGCTTTCCTGTAAATTGGAACGGAAATAGCAGCTAATCCCATGCCGTGAGCACAGTCAGTAAACGCGGAAATCTGATGTTCAATCGAATGAACAATCCAGTCAGCAGACTTATCTACTCCTTCTAAAGTATTTAAAGCGACACAAGAAGCCCACATGATATTAGAACGCGCCTCGTAATCTTCTCTATTAACTAAAGCTTTCGGACAATTAACAACCAAAGAGCGCATCAAACCTTCCGAGATATAGTCAGTTACTGAATCACCCTTGTCAGAGAAATACTGCTCCATTAAATGAGAAAAAGCATCGAAAATACCAGAGACCATTTGGTATTCGGAAACAGAATAAGTAAATTCCGGATTTAAAATGGAAAACTTTGGATAAACTGAAGGCTGAAAGACGTGCCCTTTCTTAATTTTGCGCGAAGTATCAGTGATAACAGAGCCTCCATTCATCTCACTGCCCGTTCCACACATTGTTAAAATTGACGCAACCGGAACAATCTTGTTAGAAACTTCCTCGCATCTAATCCAGTACTTTTCAAACGGATCCTCTTCACAATAAGCGGAAACAGATATCGCTTTAGCACAATCGATAACGGAACCACCACCAACGGCGAGAATAAGATCTATATTGTGCTCTCTAACCATTTTTGCACCTAGTAGCATCTTCTCTAAAGTCGGATTAGGCATAATTCCTTCAAAATCGTACACTGTCTTCCCAGCTTCTTTTAAAATTGTAACGATCTTATCGTAAAGCCCAATCTTTTTAATTGAGGCTTTTCCGTAAGCTAATAGGATGTTATTTCCGTATTTTTTCACTTCTTCTTTTAAGCAATCTAAAGAATTTCTACCAAAATGAATAACTGTCGGATTTGAAAAGGTAAAGTCTTTAAACATAGTCATCTCCTTTCTTAATGCAAAGTCTAGTCCTTTTGTTTAAAAAGTTGTAGACTAATAAAGCTGCCTTCGTGGTGAAATTGGTAGACACGCAGGACTTAGAATCCTGTGAGGCGACTCATGACGGTTCGACTCCGTCCGAAGGCATAGCTACTCAGCCGGTCAGCGGCTTTTTTTATTTTAGAAATGAACAGGAATATTCTTGTTAGGATTAATAATCTGATCAATCTTAGTGATAGCAACAACAGCCTCACCTAAACCGCAAGTAATGTTTTTAACTTTGCCGTTATAAGTAATAGTATTACCAATAGCAAAGACGTTTTCTAAAGAAGTCATATAGCAATCTTTAACAAAGATGTTCATACCCTTCTTTTCAACCGGGAAATTGTTTTGACCAGGAATCATACCGAAATTAACAATGAGATCATCGAGTTCAAGCGTCTTAACCTCATTAGTCTCGTTGTTAGTAATTTCAATCGCATGTAACACACCTTTTTCACCGATAAGCTTAGTGGTGTTATATGGAGTGTAGATATGAGTTCCGTTTTGCTTCATTTCATCGACTGATGATGACTGTGCGCGGAATTCATTGCGGCGGTGAACAATAGAAATATCTTTAGTAAGAGGAGCTAACATCAAGTCCCAGTCAACAGCAGAATCTCCGCCGCCTAACAAAACAACTTTCTTATCTTTAAAAGCTGCCTTATCAGTAACAGCGTAGTGAATGTTTTTAAACTCATCTTCATTAGGCAAACCAATCTTGCGCGGAGTGAAGTTGCCCATACCAGAAACGATTAAAACTGTCTTAGTCTCATAGCTGACCTTATGGGTAGTAGTCAATCTGTATCCGCCTTCGATAACTTCAAAATTAACAACCGATTCTTCTAAGTGAATAGGAAGTTTGTTTTCTCGCGAAGAATACTGCTCGTAAAATTTCTCGATTAAACCTTTAGCGGTAATCTTAGTAAATCCCGGGACATCAATAATATC
>JADING010000061.1 GCA_017694135.1 Candidatus Scatoplasma merdavium | reverse complement strand
CCACTAGTGTCCCTAGTGGTATTTTTTTAAAGTTATGAAAAAGGAATTTAGACTGAGAAGGCACGAGGATTTTCTTAACGTGATGCACAAAGGTAAGAAAGTTAAGGGAATCGGAGTCACCGTCTTTGCTTTAAAAAATGACTTAGGTAAAGCACAGTACGGAATAATGACGACAAAAAAGCTCGGAAATGCCGTTACTAGAGTGAGAGTTAGAAGGCAAATTCGCGCCTTTCTTTCAATCTACAATAGGTATATAATTAGTTACGATATTGTTATAATTATTAGGCGAGATTTTTTGTTTAGGTCGAGCGAAGATAATAAAAAAGAGCTGTTTAAAGCTCTTGATAAACTGATTGAAATAAAATAGTAGGAGACTGTAACAGTGAAATTTAAATTCAGAAAGTTCATAAAGAGATTCTTAATCGGTGTATCTGCCGTGTTTTGCCTCTTGATTTTTACTTCTTGTACCCGTTCGTTCTGCTCGATTAACGATTTAGCGAGTATGTATAACATTTACGATATGCAGAACCGCGAAGAGATTAACAAGCAAGCTAACGAACAAAATTACATTGTTCCGAATGATGAGTATTGGACTTATATCGATGATAAAGTTGATGCGATTTATAACACTGTCATGGCGGACTCTTATACGGGTTCAGATGAATATTCCTATATTCCGCAGTCTTATATCGATTCTCACCACCAATTTTTAAACGCTGAAGAAGGAAGTGATACTAGCGGCTTAGTCAACGTTGATACTATGAAGGGTATTATCAGATTTACCGGTAAAGACTCAAACGGAAGCGCTAGTTTATGGGCCAATATCAACAAGTGGACTGATGAATACCGCTTTAGTCTTAACAACGGTCAAATTAATCCTTCCGCCCCTACTATCGCTTATATGTCTTATTACCAGAACGCTATTTCTAGCGGAGTTGGTAATGCCGTCACTTGTTTAACGCCGTCTTCTGGTTACTTCGGATTAGATCATTCGACTTATGTCGAAGGTAAATCTTGGGGCCAAGCTTTTTCTGAATACGGATTTTTAGAAGGCTTGCTCGTTTATCCGATCGGCTGGTTGCTTCACACCTTTACAACGACCTTTGGTGTCGATGGTGCTGGTCAAGTTTTAGCTATTTTCTTAGTTACTTTAATCTGCCGTTTAATTATCGTCTTGCTTTCTACCGGTTCTTATTCAACCCAGTACAAGATGACAGAAATTCAACCGCAGTTACAGATGCTTCAAGCCCGTTATCCTAACGCGCAATCTAACACTTATGAAAGAGATCAGTTAGCGCAGGCGCAGATGAAGCTTTACAAAGATAACCACATTCACATATTCTCGCAGTTCCTGGTATTGATTGTTCAGTTCCCGCTGTTTATTTGTGTCTGGGGTGCGTTGCAAGGTTCAGCAATATTGACGCAAGGTACTCTGTTTGGCTTACCGCTTTCTACTGTTATGTCAAACGGAATGACGCAGTCGAGTGATGGTCAAGTGTTTGCTATTCTCTTGTTCTTTATTATGGTTTGCGCTCAAGCTTTGTCAGTCTTGCTTCCTAATTGGATTCAAGAGCATCGCCGCAAGAAAATCGTCGGTGATAAGACTGTTAAAGTTGAGCAGAATCCTAACCAAAGCATGATGAAGTACATGCCTTATATCATGCTTGCTATCACTATTTTCTTCGCTTTCAATCTTCCGGCGGCTATGATTATCTATTGGTACTTTACCGCTATTATTTCTATGGTCCAGTCTCTCTTGCTTGAGGTCTACCACACAAAAAAGAGAAGTTCTGGTAATGGAAAAGGAAAGAAAAAATCATCTTCCTATCGTAAAGTCGACCAGAAGAAGAAAAAACACATGTCGATTAGATAAGGAGGAAAAGTATGAAAGAATACGAAGCAAAAACTTTGCAAGACGCGTTAGAGGCTGCTGAACAGGATCTTCATATTAGCCAAGATCAACTTAATTACGAGGTTATTGAAGAAGTTAAAGGTCTTTTTAAGAAGTCTTGCCGCATCAAGGTTTTAGAAGATGAAGACGCTAAGGAATACGCAAAAGAATACTTAGAAAAACTCCTTGAAAGTTTAGATTTGCATGCGGAGATTTCTATATCTGTTGAAGATGGAGTCATTCACCTTAATCTCACAGCGGAAGATGAAGCTTCGAAGATTATCGGACGCGGTGGAGAAAATCTCAACGCCTTTACTGAACTTGTTCGCTCTGCTGTTTACACTAAATTTAAAAAGCATTTCCACTTGTTAATTAATATCAACAATTACAAGGATCAAAAATACGAAAAGCTCGTAAATATGGCAAAGCGATTAGCAAACACTGTTCGCCGCACTAAAGCTTCTATCGAATTAGATCCGATGCCTTCTGATGAAAGAAGAATCATTCATAACGCCTTAGCTGATGACAATCATATTAAGACTCTTTCTGTCGGTGTTGGTAAACAGCGTCATATTACCATTCAGTATGTGAACTACGTTCCTAAATACGAGGAAGAGACTGAAGGTAACGAAATTGAGGAAGCCAAAAACAACTAGACCGCTTTAAGCGGCCTTTTTTAGATATGCTGTTTGATACTGTTGTGGCATTGACTACCCCGCGTATGAAAGCGGCTATGGCGGTAGTTAGATTGAGCGGAAATGAGGCTTTTTCTATTCTCTCTAAAATGGTTAGAAAAGATGTTTCATCTTTAGAAAGGAGAAAAGCTATATACGGTTCAATCTATCAAGATAAAGAAAATAAAAACACTTTAATAGATAAGTGCGTTTATATTCTTTTTGATGCGAGTAATTCATATACTGGGGAAGACACGGTGGAGTTTTATCTTCACGGGTCTTTAATAGTGGTAGATGAATTGATTTCAACCTGCATTAAATATGGAGCGAAGCAGGCTTTAGGTGGAGAGTTTTCCGCAAAGGCTTATTACCATAACAAGATGGATTTGATTGAAGCGGAGGGAATTAATTCTCTAATTAACGCTCTCACTAAAAGGCAGAAAGATTTCGCTTTAAAGACTGTGACAGGAACCAATTCCTCATTTTTAAAAGAATTGAAAGAAGATTTGAATTTATTAGAAGCTGAAATTGAAGTTGATATCGATTATCCGGAATACGAAGAGAGTCAAACTATTGAAGAATCTTTGAAAGATAAACTTCCGAAAATAAGTGAAAAAGCCAAGTCACTGCTTGCTTCTTCTAAACGTTCTAAATACCTTGTAAACGGAATTAAAGTCGCTATTATCGGTGAACCAAACGTTGGTAAATCAACACTTTTAAATTCTTTAATAGGCTATGATAAGGCCATTGTATCTGACATTCCAGGTACCACAAGAGATGCGGTTGAAGGAGTTGTTGAATATCACGGATTGGTTTTCAATTTGTTTGATACCGCCGGAATTAGAGATAAGGCTGGAAAAATAGAAAAAATAGGAATTGAGAAGTCTTATAAGATTGCCTATGATGCGGATGTCATACTCCTTTTAGAGAACCCTGAATATGTCTTATCTGACGAGAAATTCATAGCTTTAATAAAGAATAAGCCGACAGTGAAAGTGTCAACTAAAAAAGATATATATGGAAATTCTGATAATGCTGATGTTTCAATTTCAAAAGACGAGGTGAATATTGGAAAAATCTTCGATCTTATTGAAACTAAACTCGATATGGAAAAGTTCAATGATATCGGTTTATCTTCACATAGAGAAATTGAAATGCTTGAGAGTTTTTCTCTTTGTTTAGAGGATGCTTTAAACGATTTAAGCAATAATATGAGTGTTGATGTAATAGAGATAAAGCTTTTAAAAGCGAGCTCTATATTGGATGAACTCATGGGAGTATCATCTACCATTGAAGATGTATATTCGACAATATTTAAGAATTTCTGTGTTGGAAAGTGAGAAGATATGAAAATTATTGATACCCATACTCATTTAAACGATGAAGGTCTTTATAAAGACAGGGAAGATATTATTAAAAGAAGTAAATTAGCAGGTGTAGAAAAAGTAATTAATAACGGAGATAGTTTTGAGTCTTTTGACGTCATCAATTTTTTAGCGAAAGAATATCCGGATTTCTGTTATTCCGCAATAGGATTGTTTCCTACTACAGAATACAGCGATTTAAGTGAAGAAATAAGAAAGCTGAATGAAAAATTAGATGAAGCAGTGAATTTGGTGGCGATAGGAGAAATAGGTTTAGATTATCATTTGGATAATTCTCTTGAGACTAAGAACAAGCAAAAAGAGCTGTTTAAGGCTCAAATTGAAGTCGCTAGAGAAAGAAAGCTACCGATTATTGTTCATTCGCGCGATGCTGAAGCTGATACTTTTAATACAATTATCGATTCAAAGTTTCCTTACGATGTAATTTTGCACTGTTATTCAGCGTCTTTTCAAATGGCTTTGCGTTATCTGCGCCATAAGAAGAATGTTTATTTTGGGATTGGTGGAGTTTTAACTTTTAAAAATGCAGTTAAATTAGTAGAGGTTGTTAAAAGAGTTCCGCCTGATCACTTTGTTTTGGAAACCGATGCTCCTTATTTAACCCCACACCCGTTTAGAGGTAAAAGAAACGATCCTTCTTATATTGTTTACACTTTAAAAAAGATGGCGGAATTGTTAAATAGAGATGAGAATGAACTTGCGGAAGAAATCTATCTTCGATCAAAGGAAATCTATAATTTAAGATGAAAAACGTCTATGTCGTAGAAGGTAAAACCGATGAACAAGTTTTACTTAGTATCGGATGTAGATACGTCTATCAAGTTCATGGAATGCAGGCTCGAAACATCGATATTGAGTTTTTAAAAAGCGTTCAGTCTTTTCGAAAAATCGTTTTGCTTTTTGATCCTGACAGAAACGGAAAGTTTTTAACTGGCATCTTTAAAAGCAATCTGAGGAATTTTATGACTTTGAAAATCGAAGCCGACAAATGTATAAAAGGTAAAAAAGTCGGCATTGCTGAAGCTGAAATTGCTTATTTAAAAGAGCAGCTTAAAGGGTGTTTAAATTACGACAATAAGTTTGAAGAGAACTACGATATCTCAAAGTTAAAAGAAATAATTTCAAAATACGATATGAAGCAGATTCTTCTAGCCTTAAAAAAGCACAATATTGATAATCTCGATGATTTAGGCATGAAAGTTGCTATACTCAACTTAAACCTCGAAGAATTAGAAAGGGAAATTATAGATGAGAACTCTCGATAGAACAATCTTGTTTATGAATAAATACGGAGTGTCTCCGCAAAAGAGGTTTTCTCAAAACTTTTTAATAGATGAAAGAGCTATATCTAAAATTGTTTCTGTTTTAGTCAAAGGTGAGGAAGTGGTTGAAATTGGACCGGGTCTAGGAAGCGTTACTTTTCCGCTTTTAGAAAGAGCTGGTAAATTAACCGCTATTGATTTTGATAGAGATATGGTTAAAGTGCTGGAAAGCGAGATTGTTTCAGATAAGTTTCAACTTATTCAAGCAGATTTTTTAAAATGCGATTTAAAAGCGATGTTTAAAAATAAGATCACTTATATCGGTAATTTACCTTATCAAATTACTAGAGATTTATTGAAGAAAATATTAGTGGAAGCTAATTTTGATAAATTTGGGTTTATGGTTCAAAAAGAGGTGGCAGACGATTTTTTAAATGTTAAAAAGGGTTATCAAAACATGTTCAGCCTCCTTTTTGATCTGTTTGGAAGCGTAGAAAGAATGTTAGATCTTCATCCAGGAGCTTTTTATCCTCCTCCGAAAGTTAATTCCTCATTCCTTGTTTTAACTAATTCTAATGATTTTAAAATTAGCGAGAACCAGTTCGAATTTTTAAAAGCTTGTTATAAAAACTCAAACAAAACTCTTTTAAATAACTTAAAGAATTCAAACTATTCAACCTATATTGATAAATTAAAAGAAATTATTGATTTGAGTTATAGGCCTCATCAATTAAATAAAGAACAATATATTAAATTGTTAGAATTAATAGGTTAAACTTTTTAGTCTTAAATTAAGTTGAAAGAAAGCCTAATTATATAAATGACATTTTATATTAAATCAAATGACGAGTTTAGACGCGTGCTATAATTGTTAAGAGGATTTTTTATGACTAGAGTAACTATTATTGTCCCGTGCTATAACGAAGAAGAGATGCTACCTCTTTTTTTAAAGAAAGCGGAAGAATTGTTTAAAAACGATGAAAAGTACACCTTTGACTTCGTTTATGTAAATGATGGATCAAAGGATAAAACTTTAGATATTTTAAGAGAGGCGTCAAAGAATTCTGATAGAATCTCTTATATTTCACTTTCTAAAAACTTTGGACAAGATGCAGCACTAGCTGCTGGATTGAAAGAAGCGAGCGGAGATGTTGCTATACCTATTGATTGCGATATGCAAGATCCCCCTGAACTTATTTTTGAATTGCTTAAAAAATACGAAGAAGGATACGACGTTGTTAATCCTCAGCGTTCAAAAAGAGAAACAGACACTATCTTTAAAAAGGAGAGCGCGGGACTATTCTATAAATTTGTTAATAAAATTGCTGGTAAAGAAGTTATACCCCCTAACGTTTCAATGTACCGTTTAATTTCAAGAAAAGCTCTGGATTATTTAAACTCTTTGCCTGAATCAGACAGAGTTTTAAGAACAGAGGTTCCTTTTGTTGGACTTAAAACTTGCAACGTTCAATTTGAAAGACAACCAAGAGAAGCGGGGAAAACTAAATACAATCTTTTAAAACTGTTGGATTTAGCAGAAAGAACAATAGTTAACGCCACTAATAGGCTTCTTAATTTAGTAGTTAAAATTGGCGTTATTTTATCAGTAATTGGCGGATTAGGAGCGTTAGCCTGCTTAATTTGCTTCGGATATTTTAAAAGCGGGATAAATGATCCTTATGCAACTGCTGCTGAAGTTTTAAGAATGACTTCTGCCTTAGACTGCGTAGAATATGCCACAATGTTTTTCTTAGCCGCTTTAATTGTTGGTCTTGTTGCGGTCATTTTATATGTTCCTTGTATGTATTTGAAAGTCATGCATACTAATACCCAGCATAGACCCACTTATCTAATAGGTGAAAAATTTGATTCTGAACAATCAGTAAAGAACTCTAAAGAAGAAAAAGCTGAGTAATACTTCATTAAACAATAAATATTTCAAACTGAAAACAAACTATCTTTGCATGTTTGATTTCATCAATTAACAGGTTTTCTTTTAGCTTGGGTTTTATTTATGAAATGAGATTTTCGTTTCAATTTAAGTTTTGTATTTCCTGCTCTAAAGGTTTATCAATAAGTTTATCTTCGTCAGATAATTCTTTAAATAAATCTTTAAAAACGATAATTATTGAAACGAGAAACACAGCAGCTCCAAACCTAAATGATGCAGCTTTTGTGTAATCGGTTATTGATCCATCAACAGGGACAACAGGAATAAACGGAACGTTCCATAAGTAGACCATATACCCAATCATTGAATTCAATATTGCTAAAATTGCCACGTAGAATTTTTTGAAATTAATAAAGGCATAAATAACAATTATAATGTCGTTCAAGTAGAAATATCTTTCGTGCATGTGTGGCATAAAATACGGCATAGTCATTGCAAATAAAACAAACAATTTAAATATGGTTTTGCCGCTGAAAGGTTTTTTAAATCTTTGGAAAATAAAAATCAAGGTTCCGTTAATAAATAATGTTAAGAAAATCGCTAAACTTGAAATGAAAGTTTCGTCTTTAAAGTTGGTGAAAATTAAAGCGTAGAATGTACCAGTATTTAAAGTTACTTGGGTATAGCTATCTAATTGATTGAAATAAGTGCTAATCATAGATGAAAATCTATCGCCAAAATTACTCCCAGCCGCGAAACACGCTGGTAAACCAGCAACAACATATACCACAGGTACTAAAAGCAAGTAATGCAGCTTGTATTGTTTTTTTAAGTAGAGAATTAAAAACACCGGTAAAACAAACACGGTTTGAAGCTTAAAACAGAAAGCCATACTTAGCATGAAAGTAGATAGTACCGGTTGTTGTTTGCTTTTAATTAAATAATAGATACTACCGGTAATAAAGAAAACGTATATACTATCGCATTGTCCCCACATAGCGGAGTTTAAAACAACGGTTAGACCAAAGATTGTCAGAGCATAAATAAAGATGGGTTTTAATTTATCTTTGAAAAATTCTTTGCCAATAAAATACGCGTAAACAGCCATTCCGTAATCAAAAACCGTAGAAATAGTTTTAATTCCAAACAGTACTGGATCACATTGTTGAGAAAACAAAGTGAATGTGTTTTCAGGTTGCAGTTTAAAAAGTGAAAGGAAATAAAGGAGATAATTGTAACACGGAGTATAATCTCCTATCCTTTTTCCAAGGGCGGAAACACCTTCATTTAAATATGTCAAATACCAATTTTTTAAAAAGTTTGTATAGTCACCTTTGACGTTTGGAAATAAATACAATCTTACTAGCAAGCTTAAAATAGTAACAATAGCAATGTAAATAATCGTATCGTGCTTGTGGAAATGCATCAAGAAAAAGTCGTTAAACTTCGACACTTTTTCTTTGGTAATATTCCAAATTGTTTTTGTTTTTTCCAATATTTTATTCATGGGACCTCAATTGATTGAACAAGTTTTTCAACTTGTTTGTAACATGTTTATTATAAATTTCTTTTTAATATATGTTCAATAAAAAGTTTGTTAGTGAAAGGATGGGCTTTTTGAAATAATTGTTAACTTTGCTGTTGTAATAATAGTAAAATAGACTTGCAATGATAACTATTAAGGCTCCGGCTAAAATCAATCTCGCTATCGATGTTTTAGATAAAAGAGAAGATGGGTATCACAATATCGATATTGTGACTCTTCCTTTAAAGTTGCATGATAACATTCAAATTGAGATGTATCCTAAGAAGTACGGAACTTATGTCACTTGTGATGATATGTCTGTCATATGCGACGAATCGAACCTGGTTTACGTGGCTTACCGTGCGATGAAAGAAAAATATCACTTTGATAAGTCGCTGAGAATTAAGATTTTTAAAAGGATACCTATCGAAGCTGGATTGGCTGGTGGTTCGGCTGATGCGGCGGCGGTTATTAATGGTTTAAATAAGATGTTTAAGCTCAAAATGAGCGACAAAGAAAAAATAGATGTCGCTATTACTGTTGGCTCTGATGTCCCTTACTGTTTGTTTAATAAACCCATGAGACTTACCGATAAAGGAGAAGTTTTAGAAACGATTAATGTTAATACTGATTGGAATGTTTTGTTAGTTCAACCATCGGTCGGTTTATCTACTAAGGGCGTTTATCAGCTTGCTGATACTATGGAAAAAGATAAACCAAATATATCCGAGCTCATTAAGGGGCTTGAAACTAACAATGATGAACTTATTGAGGCAAATATGAAAAACGGATTGCAGAACGCCGCTATTTATGCATGTCCAGAAATTCAAAATATCATTGATAAGATGCGCTCGTTAGGTTTTAAAAAGGTAATGATGTCTGGCTCTGGTTCAACGGTTTTTGCTTTATCAAAAGATAAAGAAAAGGTTGTCTCTGCCGCTAAAGAGTTTAACGATGATACGCATTCGGTTTATGTTACTGAAACTGATTGCGTTAAGAAAAGGAGTATATTTTCAAAGCTTTTAAACAGGTAAAGGAGGACAAATAATGTTACAAAACGCCGTACTTTTTTCTTTGGAAGCAAACCGCGAACTTGCGGAAAATGTCGCGAAACTTTCCGGGATTCATTTAGGGGAGAGATCTATTAAAAGGTTTCCTTCTGGGGAAGTTATCTGTGAGCCTTTAGAATCGGTCCGTGGGAAAGACGTTTATATTCTTCAATCGACTTGTCCTCCAGTTAACGAAAATTTGATGGAGTTGCTTATTTTTGTCGATGCTATCAAACGTTCTTCAGCGCGACAAATCAATGTTATTATTCCGTATTTTGGTTACGCTAGACAGGATAGGAAGTCTAAGCCGCGTCAGCCTATTACCGCTTGCTTGGTAGCCCATCTTTGCTCTACCGCTGGCATGGATAGAATCATTACTGTTAATCTCCACGCTTCGCAGATCCAAGGGTTCTTCAATTGTTTGGTCGATGATTTGACCGCTATCAATTTGTTAGGTCAATACATCAGGACAAACACTAAAGATCTATCTAATATTGTTGTTGTTTCTCCTGACCACGGCGGTGTTGAAAGGGCGAGAACTCTAGCGGAGTTCTTTGATGCTCCTATCGCTATTATTGATAAAAGACGCAACGCGAGATTAGAACCCGAGGTCATGAACATTATCGGTGATATTAAAGATAAAGACTGCTATATGGTTGACGATATGATTGATACCGCCAGATCAGCGGTTAATGGAGCTCGCGCTTTGAAAGCTTCTGGGGCGAAATCGGTTAAAATTGCTGCGGTCCACGGTGTTTTCTCAAATCCGGCTTACGAGCTTTTGTCTTCTGGTATATTCGATGAGATATTAGTGACTGATTCTATTCCTCTTTCAGAGAAGATGCTTTCACTTCCTTTTGTCCATGTCGTTTCTTTAGCGCCGATGCTCGCTCAAGTTATTACTCGTATCGCTACTGATCAGCCTCTTTCCTTGATCTATGAGACTTACGGCGATAATGGAACTATTAACAACAAGCATTTAGTTACGAAGAAATAGCTGCGTTTATGGAACACACTGTTGTTGGTAACGTTCTTTCTTTTGTTTTAGAAGACAAGAGATTTCTTTCAAAAAAGAAAAGAACAGTTAGAGTTTATTTGCCTAAATCATATTCAGAATCAAGCAAGCCATTTAAGGTCATTTACATGTTTGATGGAAATAATCTTTTTGATGAATATACGGCGTCTTATCACAAAGAGTGGAAGATAGATGAAACCTTAATTGAATTAGAAGAACAAGGATGTGAACCTTCTGTTGTAATTGGTATCGATTGTTCGAGAAACAGAATATCGGAGTATCTTCCGCACTTTTCATCTAAAGAGGTTGATGAATACTCTTATTTAGGAGATATAACCTTAGACTTTTTAGTCAACAAGGTCATACCTTATGTTGAAAAGAACTTTAATGTACGGACTGACAGAGAAGGAAAGTCCATCGGTGGTTCTTCAATGGGTGGCCTTATGGCTTTAGCCTCAATTTGTTTTTATCCAAAAGAATTTTCTAACTGTTACGCTTTTTCTATCGCTTTTCCGATGTTTAAATATGGAGACAGCGAAAAAGATGATGAATATCAAAATGGAATCGGCAACGATGAAGCCTTTAATTTTGTTATTAACAGATTAAAAGAACCTAATTATTTAAACAAATATCGCTTCGCGGTTGTGTCTGGTGGAACTGGAATGGAAGAGACTTTCTATCCTTACGTTAAAAGATTTAAAAACCGCATGGTAAAAAACGGTTGGGATGAAGATAGAATCTTTACCGCTCAAAATAAAAAATACGTTCACGATGAACATCAGTGGGCAATTTATTTTAAAGATGCTTATATCTATTTCAACAAGAAATAGAAAGTTAAATAAAAAAGACCGCAGAGCAGTCTAATTATTGTCAGTTAATTGGATCAGACAGGACTCGAACCTGTAACGACCCGCTTATGAGGCGGGGACTCTAACCATTGAGCTACTGATCCGAGGTTATAGTTAAGTAGCGGCGGGGGGGATCGAACCCTCGACATATCGGGTATGAACCGAGTGCTCTACCAACTGAGCTACGCCGCCATTGAGATATAAAAAAAGTGGAGCTGACGGGGATCGAACTCGCTACCTCCTCCATGCCATGGAGGCGCTCTACCAGGTGAGCTACAGCCCCAGCGAGATGTTTCTGGAAAGTTTTATTCCCAGCGCGGTTAATATTACTCTAAAACACAGCCTTTAGTCAAGTAGAGAGCTAGTTTGATATAAGAAATTATTTTTAAATTGATTAAAAATAAAATAATATACAACTTTTAAAAAATTAGATTTCTCTTATAGGTATAATTATATATAAGAAAAGATGGGGGTATTAATATGGCTAAAATTGTTCTGATTGGTGGAGGGAGTTCTTCTGGTAAAACTTACATCACCAGAAAAGCGTTAGAGAGCATAGATAGAAACGATGTTGGTTTTATCAGTTTTGATGATTATTA
>JADING010000060.1 GCA_017694135.1 Candidatus Scatoplasma merdavium | reverse complement strand
AACCTGAATAACCAGCTTCAGCATCAGAATGAGCTTCATAGTAGTAATAAGAAGCTCCACCAGCTGTAAAGGTAGCTTTTAAGTCAATTAATGCAGCTTCAGTTGTAACTTCAGCAATATCGGAGGCAGCTCCTAAATTAATTGAATTAGTCAATTGATTAATTTTTTCCTCGAGAGTAAGTTCAATAGAAATACCCAATGACATCTTGGTTTCATTAATAGCATCTTTTAAGGCAGATTCAATGCGCGGATAAGTCGAATACGCAGTAGCTGAAGCGAAACCACCATTAACCAAAGTATCACCGATAGCAAAAGGCATATTCTTAGTAATAGAGATATTTTGTGCGGCTTCCAAACCTAAAGAATCTTCATCACCGCCAATGTAATAATAAGAAACAGCTTCTAAATCATAAGGAGAAACTAAAGTAGCAAATTCAACGCTTCCAGAATATCCATCTTCAGTTTCAACAACATAAGAGTAATACCATCTACCCTCAGAAGTAATGCGATATTTCTCTTTCAAAGTAGAAGCAGCCTCATCCTGAAGTTCAACTTTAGTTTCAGAATATCCATCAACTTCTAACAACGCATTATCAAGAAGGTGAGCGTTGATACTCATATAATCGTTTTCAGTTTTGTTAAACGCACCATAGCAAGCGCCAAAGACAACGGAGCCGACACCTAAGACAGAGACGATAGAAGCCTTTAAGGCAAGCTTGTTATTAGAACGTCCGACAAGAATCTTGTCAATGAGCGGAGTAATAATATTAGCTAACAAAATAGAATAAGCGACACCCTCAGGAGCCGAAGCTTTGTAGCGGATTAACAAAGTGATTAAAGCCGCAAACATCGCGTAAATTATCTTTCCAGCTCTCTGCGTCGGCGAAGTTACAGGATCAGTCAAACAGAAAACCGCACCGAATAAAGCGCCGCCGATAAAGAGTTGACGCAAAGCGAATTCAAACGAATAAACGCCTTGTAAAGAAGCGAATCCCATAATCAAACTCGCTACAAAAATAGTAACTAAATAGAAAACAGGGATTCTCCAATCAATAATATTTCTAACAACTAGATAAATACCCGCAATAATAATTAAGAAAGCGAAAGTTTCGCCCAAAGTACCGGAATAATTACCTAAGAACAAGTCTCCCAATGAAATGTTAGGAGAGGCGTTGTTAAACCAGCTAGTCCAACCACCGTTCTGCAAAGAAGAGGTAATAGAAGCACCGGAAGCAATATCAACGCCGGTAAAGCTAGTTTCACCTATAACGGTCTTAAGTTCACTTGAAAAGGCAAGCTGAGCAAAGATACGCCCAACAATAGCAGGATTAAAAACGTTGTTTCCAAATCCACCAAAGATAGACTTAGCAAAGAAAGTTCCGATAAAAGCGGAAATTACAGTGACGTAATAGATTTTTGCCGAAGCACCGACCGGAAGCAAGAGAGCTAAAATCAAACCGGTAACATAACCGTAAGAATGTAGAATCTTATCTCCCCAGTTGACTAATCTTTCTTTTACGGGCAACAATTTTCCCTCTTTGTCTTTAGCCCAAAGTTTCGGAAGAGCCCACAAAGCATCAGCAAAAACACAGGTAAGAATGGATAAAACACCTATAACAATAGCGTGAATACCGTATTCAGCTTCTCTAGCGACAAAATTCCAAATCACTGCATAGATAAACAAGGCGGCTAATACAGCTGTCAATTCTAGCATGATGGAAAAAGTTGAACGCTTTTTTGCAATGTGAGGAGATTTTTGTAACTTGTAAACCATACTTTCTATCCTCCTTTATTTTTTACGAGCGCGAGCGCATTTAAAGACAACTAAGCTCTTCGCCTGTTTTACTCCAGCCGCAACATCGATATGGGACGGGCAAACATAAGAGCACAACCCACATTGAACGCAACGAAGAACATCTAAGTCATAAACGCGATCATAATCGTCGTGTTTAGCGGCGTAATTAATTTCGCAAGGCTGCAAATTGCAAGGGCAGTTAGCAGTACATTCACCGCATCTTAAACACGGCTCTTCACGGAATTTCTTCAAAGGTAATACAGTGATACCACCACAGGTAACTAACAAAGGAACGTCACCTTTAGAAATTGCTTCACCGCACATAGGGCCGCCGTTAATAACAACACCCTCCTCCAATTTTGAACCGCCAACAGCATTCAAAGCATCATCGGCAGTAAGTCCGAATGGAGTGAGAATATTAGAAGGATTATTAACCATACCCGAAACGGTAATTAAACGCTTAGAAACAACCGCACCTTGGAAGAAGAAATGGCCCAATTCAATCAAAGTTTGAATGTTGTTAACAATTACTCCAACCTCGCAAGGAAGAGCATCGTATTTTCTCTTGGTGCATTCGTAAACTAAGTTGCGCTCATATCCAGCAGGATAACGCGGTTTGAGCTTCTTTAAAGTGATGTGCTCATTTTCGCTAGCTTTAATTCCGTTGGTCAAAGAAGTAATCAATTCTTCTTTGTCCGCTTTAACGCCAATAATGCAGTTTTTAATGTGGAAAGCTTGCAAAAGAACATTGATTGTCTTGAAGAATTCAGATAGTTCAGTGCGAGTACCCATCACGAAATCCGTAGTTAAATACGGCTCGCATTCCGCAGCATTAACGATCAAAGTGTCGATTTTTGCATCGGTTTTATACTTCATGTAAGTCGGGAATCCGGCTCCACCTAAACCGACCAATCCGCTCTCGCGAATCTTTTCAACAACTTCTTCAGCATTGGGATTTGCAACCAAAGGCTTCATGAAAACTTGATCGTCACTTCCATCGTTTTCAATTTCAAAAAAATCAGCAGGACGACCTAAAATGCTATTTTTCTTTTTTACGATTGCCTTGATAGTACCAGACACAGGCGAATATACCGGCAAGTTAAAATCCGGACGAATGCCTAAAAGCGAACCAATTTTTACTTTTTCCCCAACGGGCAAAGCTTTGATAAGTTGCGCTCCTTTGTTGTCGGTTGCCGGGACATAAACAACTTTAGGCTGATAAAGAACAATATCGCTCTTATCAGTTTGTTCCTTATGGCCGGGAACTTTACCTCGGCAGTCACTTTCAAAAATATGTATCATTTCTGATGACTCCTTATACGCGTATATTATAGATAAATATTGTTAAACTTACAAAAACAACTTTAAAAATAACAAAGAAAAATCAAAAACTGTGGTAAATCTTCAGCATTTTTCAAAAAATCGACCACCAAAAGGTTAGATTTTTTGCTCAATATTTATATAAAAGCTGTTTTGTATCCTTGTTTACCATACGGTAATCAAGCTTATTTCCGGAGTAATTTTCACGAGTGTTAAACCTATCTAAACACTCAGGATCAAAATTATTAGAGATAATAACATCTAAAGCTTGAGCAAATCTATCTAGGGCTTTATTATACAATTCCATAAAAGATTCCTTAGTTTCATACCCTTTTGTCGGATGCAACCAAGTCAAGTGATCGTCGTTTAAAACAATTCTGTCATTCTCGCGAGGAATCAAAAGTTGGCCCAGGAGATTTTTTCCCATTAACTTGCCCATTTTACCATCGTTTTTATGGACAAAACGATAAATTTTAACCATGGAATTAACCCCGTTTTCATAATAGTGATTAAATTTTTCAGGCGAGAAAAACTCTTCTAACACTTCATCGGTGCAATCGGAAATGAAATTCAGCTCCTCTATAGGAATACTCAAGACTTTTTGCGGCTCTTCGATCAAATCTTTCTTATTGAAAAAATACGCTAAACTAGCATCTATTTTAGCCTCAAAATTAGCGTGGCAATAATGGTACTTCCCTGTCAATTTTCCCTTCTCATCAAATCCGGAAAAATAATACACATACGGATGACAAGTGTGATCTAAAAAATAATGAGACAGCTGACCTAACGCAAACGATAAGTAGAGTTTCTTATTTTCATTCTCAATTAGATTCCCCTTTTGAAAAAGAAGTTTAATAAAACTTATCCCATCGGTCTTGTGTATTTTTGAACCAAATCTCTTTTTAGCGACTAAAAGATGGAAGTCAGAAAAAGGGACCAAGCCCGAAAAAAACATCGGATCTGGTCCCTGA
>JADING010000059.1 GCA_017694135.1 Candidatus Scatoplasma merdavium | reverse complement strand
ATATTGTTCAGTGCATTAAAAAGAATCTCGATGACTTGTCATATTTGATGCAAGTGTATTTGAATACGAGCGCAAAGCGTTAATTGCTAGATTGATATTTTTGATAATCGTTTAATTGCTGCTTTAAATACTTTAGAACAGATTGTCTAGTTATAATTCCAATAAAGTAGTTGTTGTCATCAACTACAGGAACGAAGTTTTGATTTGAAATAATTTTTAAAAGGTCATTTAGATCCTTATCGATAGTAAGGGCTTCAATTGAACGGTAAGGTTTGATAGTCAATATGTTGACTTTCATCGCTTTTTCCCAATTGAAGTGATAGTTTTTAAGAGTAAAAAGAATGTCGTCAGCAGAAATTACATCGACGTATTTGCCTTGTGTATCAATTATAGGAACAGCCGTATAATGATGATATTCCATTTTTTCTACAACTTGGCGAATAGTGAAATCACTTTCGACGTATTCAACGTCCTTTTTAGGGGTTAAAAAGAATATTATGTTCATATAAGTACACATTTATATTATGAAAGAAATTGGACAAAATCAACTTAGAAAATTACATAAATTGTCAGTGTGGTAAAATAGAGAAGTATGAAGAGGAAAAAACTACAAATAGTACCATCTTTTTTGCGGAAACAGTTTTTGCTTACACGTCAAGCGCATCAAGATATACTTGTTATGTCAATTGAGGATATTCAGGAAAAATTTTGCCCTGAATTAAAAAGCGGAGCTTTGTATTACATTTACAAAAACTGCAACGATAATTACGATTACGCTAAAACCCTCTATGAGGCTTTGAAATTCTTGAAGCCTAATGAAATAAAAGATAACAGCAAAATCAAAAAGCTAAATGAATTAGAAGGAAAATTACGTCAAGAAGGCTTGTTGCTTTACAATGAAGCATACATTAACTATTTGCGTTCTTTAGACATCGTAAACAACTATTATTCTGATGAACTAATTGCTAGTTTGCTTAAGCCGTTTAAGCTGCGTTACGCTAGTAATCCTGACTCTTTTGATGCTGTTTTAAAAGTTAAAGTGTATCCAAATGAACTGGATGAAATCAATGAAGTATCGGTTCAAATAGCTGATCTACTCGCGTCTAAAAAAGCTAAATCGTATGAAATTTGTATGGTAATTCCTCAATATTTGCGCGAAATGTGCGATAATTTTTTCAAGAATTTATCAATACCCTTGGTTTTTGACAACAATCTTATTTCACTTCAAAAAGAGTATTTGGATTCTTTAGAAATAATTAAAACTGATCCTGAGCAAGCGCTAAATAATTTCTTAGAAAGTTCTTCAGATATATCAGTTCATTTATATAATATTCTCTCAAGTGTTTTAGAAGAGAATAAGGACGACAAGAGATTTATTTATCTCCGTTTTGTCGACAAAGTTAAATCCTTTTCATATTTGGATAATAATAGTATTGGTTTAAGAGTTGTAACAAATATTGAAGAAGCTGCAAGATTCAAGTACGTTTTTGTTTTAAATTTTGATGATTCTTATCCTAGTAAAAGAAAAGATGATGAATATTTATCAGATGCTGAGAAAATTATTTCCTCTTATTCATACCCAAGTTACCTGTGTAACGAGAAGACAAAGGAAGAACTCAACATTTTGCTTCACAGTGTAAAAAACCTCTATTTATTTAGAATTAATGACAGCCTTATGCAGAAAGACAAAATCTTAGTCTCTGAATTAGAGGAAGAAGGAAAGATTACACCCGAGGAAGGAGAATATTACAATTGCAGGTATTCAAAATCTAACGATTTTGTTTACTTCGCTTACGAAGAAGAAGTGGAAAAGAATTACGGAAACAACAGCAGCAGGTACTTAGAAACCAAAGAATCTTACTTTTCAGAAGGTTTTGAAGCAGTGAGGGCAAAAAACACGGATATATTAATTTCTTCTGCCCCTAATAAGAAGATATCTTTTTCATCAATTTCCGATTATTTAAATTGTCCTTTTGCTTATTTCTGTAAAAGAATTTTAAATATAAATAAATTTGACAATACCCTGTCTTTAATGATAGGCAATGTTGTTCATAAGATTGTTGAATGTCAAATTACCTCTGAAGAAAGCGGTGGAAGTATAAGTCCTACTGATCTGTCTTTTTCTAAGGTATTAAAACTCCTTGATATTGATGAAAGCGGACTTTCTAAAAAAGATATCTTTTATTTACATAAAGCGTATTTAAGAGGCTTTGAAGTAGTCAGCATTTTAAAAAAATTCTTTAAAGTAGGGCATTACACGAAAATATATTCAGAAAAGCAATTTGATTATAGTTTCTACTCTAGCAAGGTTGAAGGAAGAGTTGATTTATTATTAATTAATCGCGATGAAAATGAATACAGCATTCTCGACTTAAAGACCGGATCAAAAAACTTTGATTTAAATAAAATCGCATATGGTCTTGATGTTCAGCTTCTTCTATATTCTCTCGCTTTCAAAGAAACGCTTGAACAAGAAGGGTATCGTCAAGGCGATGTCTTTTATGCAGAAGTATACAAAGATAAATCGCTTTATTCTTACTCTGACGTTTCAGAATTTCACGGCTTATCAGCATTTGGAATCAATGGGGATAAAGACCGCCTTACTAATGAAGATAGCAACGAAGATTTAATTGTCACTTATAAAAAGCTTCTCGATTACCAGCTGCTAATTAACATTATGAAAAAATCTTTTGAGGATGGAATAGAAAAGCTTAAAGAAAAGAACTTTTCTGTTTTGAAAAAGAGATTAAAGACTTCGAATTCAAAGCTTTTGTCTAATTGTGAGTATTGTCAGTTTAAAGAGTGTTGCTTCGTTGATAACTCAGATAAAGATCAAAACTTGTACTTAGAAGCATTTGATAAAAACAGCGAGGAGACTGAATAATATGACACCTAATGCTAAACAGAAAATTGCTATCGATGAATGCGATTCTAACATTTTAGTTTCTTCAAGCGCTGGGACTGGTAAGACCGGTGTGTTATCGGGAAGAGTCATCCGCATCCTTCACGATTACCTCTCAAAGAAAACAAATAAAAAGGGCACTCTTTCTCGTCTCCTTATTCTGACATTTACTGAAGCTGCCGCTCATAATATGGCAGTAAGAATTAAGGGCGAATTGAAGAAGTATCCTGAATTAAAAAGTGAACTTAAATTGGTTGATTCTGCCGATATATGCACATTCGATTCTTTCTATCAAAAAATAGTAAGAAAATACTTTTATTTGCTAGGCATAAAAGAGACTTTTGAAATTATCGATGAATCGGTCTTAAAGTTTGAATTGCGCAAGCTTATCGATAGTAAGTTCGATGAACTTTACGATTCGAACAACCAGTTATTTTTGAATTTACTAGATCACTATACTTTAAAAGACGATGAATCAATTCGCGACTTAGTCGAGAATGTAATCACCTCTTCTTTAGTAGTAAAAATCGGTTCAAATTCCTTAGAAGAAATGAAAGATAAATTTCTTTCTATCAGCGAAGCAGAACTTGATGAGGCTTATTGTTTTTACTTAAACAGGCTTAAAGACAGCTTGCATAAAATGCAAAAATTGTTTTTAGATAACGATTCTGAACCGGCTTTAAAACCGAAAAGAGATATTGTATTAAACAATCTAAAGCGCATCGATGAAATAGGTGATCACCTTGATAAATTGGTCAATTTAGCTAAGATTTACCAGATAAATCCCGATACGCAAAAAACTCCAGCAGCAAAGTGGAAAGATGCTGAAAATCCTCATATCAGAGCGGAATTTACTTTTATTAAAGAAGACATCGATTCCATTGTTAAGGTCGCCTCCAATTTTCCTACTTACCAAGAAGCAAAGAAAGTGTTAAAAGATAACGAAAAATTGTATACATTTTTCTATTCAATATGCTTAGAAGTAATGGATAAATTCAATTCCTTAAAATTACAAAAAGGCGTTTATACTTTTTCTGATATCGCCTCATTAGCTTTGCATTTATTAGAAAATAACGATGAAGTAAGAAGAGAAATTTCTGAATCATACGATGAAATCATGGTTGATGAATATCAAGACAACGCCGATATACAAGAGAGGTTTTTAGAGCTAATAGGCAATAATAACCTTTTTATGGTTGGCGATATTAAGCAATCGATTTACGCATTTAGAAACTCTAATCCTACTTATTTTTTAAATCGTTATAACCAGTATAAAAATGGCAATGGTGGAAAGCTGGTTGAAATGAGTGAGAACTACCGTTCCTCTAAAAGTGTTATAGATACTGTTAATTCTATTTTTTCTACTATTATGACAGAAGACTTTGGCGGAGCTAATTACGCTGACGGTCACTGTCTTGAACAACCGACAGTTCGCCCTGATCCTAACCTTGGACTTCCAACGAAGTTTCTAACTTATACGATGGAAAATACGAGAAGAGATCTTATGTCCCCTGATAAAGAAGCTAGAATAGTTTGTGAAGATATCTTACAAAGAGTTAGAAACAAAGAGATAATAAAAGGTCATCCAGCTCGCTTTTCAGATTTTTGCATTCTTATTGATAGAGGCACTAAGTTTGAAGATATCTCTAAAGTTTTTGCTGAATATCAAATCCCATTAAATGTTGAAAATGACTCGGATGCTTTCTCAAAAGAAATAGTTTACGTTGTAAAAAACCTTTTTTTAGCGATGGCATTTGTCTGTTTGGATAAAGTTGATACGGCTGAATTTAAACGCTCGATTCTCTGTCTGCTTCGCTCTCCTCTTTACAGGGAAGACAACGCAAAAATATTTTCGTATTTTTCAGAGAACAAACTGAAAGATTCTGAGGTGTATAAAAAACTTCTTTCTTTGAAATCTAGGTGTCAAACTAGTGATGTTTACTCGATATATTCAACTTTAATAAAAGAATTTAACGTCTACGCTTCATTGAAGAATTTTACGGAGGTAAGCAACTCGATTAAGCTGCTATCAGATGTCGAGAATCAGTTTATTTCCATGGCTAAGATGGGATATTCTTTCGAAGACGTTATCGCGTATTTCCAAAGAAATGAAAAGGATAAAAGCAAGCTTAAGGTAAGATTTAAATCACCATCAAACGATGCTGTTAATATAACTAACATCCATAAATCAAAAGGCTTAGAGTATCCGGTTGTTTATTGTCTGTCATTGTATAACAAATACAAAAGCATTAAAGAAGATGATGTTCTTTTTGATAGAACAAACGGTGTCCAATTTAGATACACTAGGAACGATCAGTTTGATGCTAAAGAAGGGGATGTTTGCACTAATCCGATATTGGCATATCGAAAAGACATAATTGCTTTGCAAGAAAAAAAGGAAAAAATACGCCTTCTTTACGTCCAGCTGACTCGAGCAGAACAACAGCTGGTTTTCGTTGCTCACAAAGAAGAGGGAAAAGAGTGGACGGCGAAGAGCATAGATAAATGCAATTCGTTTGCTGATTTATTGGCCGCTTCAAAATACCCGTTTAATGAAGAGAAGGCGAATTTAGATGGCAAGATAGATTCAGGATATAAAAATGATGCGGAATCTGATGTGCAGCAAGACAAAGCTAAGGAAATTAAAAAAATAACGCTCAAGTATTCTGAACCTAATTTTATTTTTGAAAACCCTGTTGTCATTCGCGCTTCTAAAAAAGAGACTCATACGTCAAAAGCAATACTTGATCTAGGTAGTAAGCTTCACGAAGCTATGGAAATTACGGATTTTGAAAAT
This sequence comes from Candidatus Scatoplasma merdavium, assembly GCA_017694135.1. Taxonomy (GTDB): domain Bacteria; phylum Bacillota_I; class Bacilli_A; order RFN20; family CAG-288; genus Scatoplasma; species Scatoplasma merdavium. The sequence goes on along the minus strand of JADING010000059.1, from coordinate 7,382 downwards.
CCCGATTACTCGCTTTTTAAGGATAAAGATATTGTCTCGGCCTTAGAAAACTTTATAAATTCAAAGATCTATTTAGAAAACAAACGTGCAGAAATATATAAAGAGTACAGATATTACGATGAAGATAACAACTCTGAAGGATCGATTGACTTGTTATTTATTCATCCGGATCACTTTGTAATTGTCGATTACAAGTTTTCTAATTTAGCTGATAGTGATTATATTAAGCAGATTGAAATTTACGCTGATAACGTAAGACGCATATTTAACTTGAGTAAGGGAAGTGGATATTTATATTCATTGAAAAAAGGAGATTTTAAAAAGGTCTTATGATAGAAAGAGAAGAACTGTCGATAAATGAAGCGCTGCAATATTTAAAAGAGGGAGAAATTTTAGTAAGTCTAACTAACGATGCGGCTTTTAAACTCGTGGAAAATAAAGTAAACATTTACGGTAAGAATTACAAAGCCAGCTTAGAGATAAAGGAATTTGTTCAAGCTTATAAGGATTTGAGTTTTTATTTGTATGTCGATGCGCAAGAAAGCGTTTCATTAGAGAAAGATAAGGAGTATTATTCATGGATTCGTTCAAACAAAGGTTAATTGTCGATATAGGCAACACTTTCTACAAATACTTGTTTGGTGGAATTGTTCTTTCTTGCAAGGATCCCAAAATTATTTTCGAAAATTTTAAGAGAGTAAATATCGAAATTGCGGTCTGTTATTACTCTTCGGTAAATAAGGCTAATTTAAGAAAGTTAAAAGAAGCATTTAAGGATTCAGAGTTTATTGAGCTTAAAAACACAGTAACTGAGGAAGAACTAGAGAAGATGAAACTGATAGTCGACAATTTCTCTTATTTAGGAGACGATATGTTTTTTGATCTTTGCGGAGGTCATGCTTCAAGCTTGTTAGTCGATATAGGTACTGCAAATAAAATTCTTTACATCGATGAAAATGGAAAATTTCAAGGTGGGGCGATTGGCGTTGGTTTCTATATGCATAACAAAGCTCTGTCAGATAACACTTCGCTTCTTGAATTGTTTGATGTGACGTTGCCACCCGATTTAATAAGCTTAAACACTAAAGACGCCATAAACGCTTCGCTGTTATATGGTGAAGCTTTTAAAGTCATTTCATACTATCGTTATTATTTAAAAAGAAATCCCGATTTAAAACTGATAGTAAGTGGTGGAGGTGCTAAACTATTGATGCAAGTTTTTTCTAAACTTAACTTCGATAGTTACATATATGTAGATTCCTTGGTGTTAAAAGGAATGAGAAGAGTCTTGTCTTTGAAAGGAGAAGAGAATGATTGATACAAAGCAAATAACGGAAAAATATTATTTGAAAGCTCTTGATGCTTTAAAAGAAGCAATAAAAATAAATACTGTTTACGATGAAAAAAGCAGGTCTAAAACCGATCCTTTTGGCAAAGGAGTTTCTAAGGGTTTGAATTTCTTTAAAGAACTAGGTGAAACACTGGGCTTTAAATCTGTTAATTACGATAATTACGTAACGGAATTGAGTTATGGTGAAGGAAAAATATTAGATATTTACGCGCATACTGACGTTGTTCCCGTTTCGGAACACTGGGAAAGTGACCCTTTTTATCCCAGCGTAAAAAACAACATCATGTACGCTAGAGGGGCAAGCGATGATAAAGGCCCAGCTATCGCTGCTATTTACGCTTGCAAGGCATTGTTAGACGAAGGTTATTTAGGTAATTTCAAACTTCGTATTATCATTGGTGGAAACGAGGAAAGAGACTCTTTGTGTTTAGACCATTACTTTAATAAATTAAATAAACCTTACCCAGATATGGGTTTTTCTCCTGATGGAAACTTTCCGTTAATCTATGCTGAAAAAACGATATGCAATTTTGAGGTTGAATATGAAAATATTAAAATACCTTTAATATCTTCTTTTCATTTTGGTGAAGCTTTTAATGTCGTTTTAGACGAGTTTAGATTGAAAAATGTATTTGATTCTTTAAAATTGGAGGAATATATTGCTCAAAATACGGAAGGTGAAATTCACATTGAAGGAGATGAACTGGTATTTAAAGGTAAACCTGCTCACGGTTCGACTCCGGACAAGGGAATCAATGCAGCCTGCATGGGATTAACTTTCTTAGGAACTTATTACAATATTCCTCGTTTAATCGAAATCGCTTCGTATTTTAGAAATGGTAACGGAGAAGAGTTTAATGGAAATTACACTTCAGTAGACTTTTCTTCATCTTCTTATTGTTTAGGTAAGATATCTTATGAAAACGAGACTTTAAAGCTATCGATAAATTCGAGATTTCCTAATGAATACGATGTTGATCTAGTGATGAATAATTTAAAGGCAAATACAAATGCAGATCGCATTAAATACATAGGCGGATCCAAGGGCTTTAAAATAGACTTAGATTCTCCTCTGATTGTTACTTTGTTAAAAGCTTACCAAGAAGTAACATCTGATTATGAATCAAAGCCTCTTGCAATCGGCGGAGGCACTTACGCTCGCGAATCTAAGAACTCGGTAGCTTTTGGGATGGAATTTCCCGGTGTCGATACGCTTATGCACCAAGATGGAGAATTCTTACCTTTAGATGATTTTAAGAAGGGGATTGAAATTTATATCAAGGCAATTTACGAGCTTGGAAAGGTTCTTTCTAAATGAGATTGAGATTTAAGAAATGGGCTCCTGAACTTTTATCTAAGCACACTGATATAGTTAAAAGCCTGGCGGATTTACCAGATATTTTTGAAGCTGATGAACTTGAAATCGGCTTTGGATTAGGTGAGTTTATCATTGAAAAAGCTCTGAAATATCCAGATAAAAAATTCTTGGGTGTCGAAGTAAATTACACCGCTTGCGCATCGGCTTTAAAGAAGCTTTTAGAAAGGGAAGAAAAAGAAAATAAGAAGATAAATAACATCTTGCTTGTTCACGCTCCTTTTGAAGCAATTGTCGATAGAATTAAAGATAATTCTTTAGATTGCATTTATTTGAATTTCAACGATCCTTGGATAAAAAAGCGTCAACACAAGAGGCGCCTTACCTATCCTAGTAAACTTGAAATTTATTATCGGAAGCTAAAAGATAACGGCTTAATCTTGTATAAGTCTGATAACGATGCTTACTACTTTGATTCAAAAACTTATTTTGCTATCAAGGCTGACTTGTTTGATGCGCAGTTTATCGATGATTACGCCTTTGATGTTAACTCAGATGTAATGTCTGAATACGAAAGAAAATTCCGCTCTTTGAATCAGCCGATTCACAGGATTATAGGTAGGAAGAAATGATCTATTATCTCGGTTTATATTTTAACTATGATGCTTTTAAAGACTGTTTAATCTTGGTTGCTAACAATTCTGTCTCACCTAATAGAGTGGTGAAAAAAGACGATGTTGTTGGTCTTTATTTTAATGATGAACTGATTGGAATTAATATCTTCAATTCTTTTTCTTATTTTAAGTTGCGCTTAAAAGGCTTGCTAGTGAGTTATAACTCTCAGCTTGATAACTTAATATCATCGTTGGTAAAAGAGAAGTTAAACGAAGATGTTCATTTAGCTGATTCATCCTATTATTTAGGTAAAATTGTCTCAAAAAATGGCGATCTTTACACTGTTAAACTTTCTACTGAAACGGCTTTGGCATCTTCGCTTGAATCTATAAGTTCCACAGAAGTGGTTTTATTAAAAAAAGAAGCGTTTTTTGAGACGGGAGAGAGAGTCAGTGACTTTATTGATGAATCTGCTTCATACTTGATAATTGGGGAGGAAGTTTCTCAATTTGATGACTGAACTAATTCTTTCTGTTCACGATATCGTCGATACTTTGCTTAGAAAAGGCGATTTAGATAATCGCATTTTTAATCAAACTTCTATGGAAGAGGGTACGAGACTTCACGCTTGGTATCAATCTAGACAAAATGAGAACTATCATCCAGAAGTCTATTTAAGCGATAAATTCATATGTCAAGATTATCTACTATCAATTTCTGGCCGTGCCGATGGAATTATTCAAGAAGGAGATAGTTATATAATTGATGAAATAAAAACAACCAATGCTGATTTAGATGAGTTTTATTTATCTCAAAAAGATTGGCATCTTGGTCAAGCGGTTATTTACGCTTATATGTTTGCAAAAAAAGTAAGATTGAAAGAGATTCAAATACAATTGACATATATTTCGCAAACAGATAGAGACAACATTTTAAAGCACAAATTTAGATATAGTTTTACCCAATTAGAGGAAGAAACAAATAAGCTTATAGAAGAATACGTAAACTTACAGAAATATTATTTAGAACTTAAAAAACAGAGAATAGATTCAATTGCTGATTTGCCTTTTCCGTATTCAAGCATGCGCCAAGGCCAGATTGAACTGATGAATTTCGCTTACAAAATGGTATCGAAAAGAGACTTTGGTCTAATTGAAGCTCAAACTGGTATCGGTAAAACAGTCTCTTCACTTTATCCTTTTATCGTTTGTCTATTTAAAAATCACTTGGATAAAATTTTTTATTTGACTTCGAAGAATTCCATTAGAGAAGTCGCTTTTTCCTGCCTTAAAGATATGGGAGAGAAGGGGTTAAAAATTAAAGCGGTTAAGTTAACTTCAAAGCAAAAAATATGCTTTAACGAAAAAAAGGGGCATTGTAATCCTGATGAGTGCCCGTTTGCTAAAGGCTATTTTGATAAGATTAAAGATGCGATTAAAGATGGTGTTTTAGCTAAGCCGTTTTTAGAGAAAAAAGACATCGAAGAACTGGCTAGGAAGCATCAAGTTTGTCCGTTTGAGTTTCAATTAGATTTGCTCAATTATTCTGAAGTTATCATTGGGGATTACAATTACCTTTTCGATCCGCACGCTAAATTGCAGAGGTTTTTTGATCTTAACGTGCGTTCTAACTACTTGTTTTTGATCGATGAGTGTCATAACCTACCTTCGCGTGTAAGGCAGTCTCTTTCTGAAAAGCTTGAAGTGCAAAAGATTGAATACGTGATTAAAAGATTAAAAAAATCGCTTCAAGCTAAATCACTTAAACAGGTAATTGTTAATTTGAATCGATTGGTTCGTTTCTTCAATTCTTACGCTCCAGATGAAGTGTATTCTTCTAAAGATATTATAGTAGGCATCTCTCCTTCTGCTTTGCCAGAAACTTTTTCTAATTTGATCGATAATACCATTTTAGAAGGCAAGAAATATTTAAAAAACGCCAAGGAAGTCGACGATGATTTTTTAGATATATACTTTCAAATTAAAAACGTTCAGATGTTGTTAGAAATGATTGATGATGAAAAGTTTAAGATGTATTTCACATACTCTCCTTCTTCTGATCGAACCGTAGACTTTAATATAGTTTGCTTAGATGCATCTTCTTACATTCAAAGCGCATTGTCAATTTTCTATGCTGGGTTGATGTTTTCAGCTACTTTGCGGCCTAAAGAGTACTTTGAAACTACTTTGGGAGCAAAAGGTTATGAAAGGCTAGAAATACCTTCACCATTTAAAAAAGAAAACAGGAAGGTTGTAATTTACCCCAATTTGTCTTTGTTATATAAAGACCGCAGTCGCAGTTTAGATGATGTAAAAAAGATTATTGAAACTACTGTGAATAAGAAAGTTGGGAACTACTTTGTCTTTTTTCCTTCTTATGAATATTTAAATAACTTTCGCAAAAACTATGAACAGCAATTAGTTGCTTTAGGATACGATTGCTATTTTCAAGAAAGTGAAATGAGCGAAGAGAGAAGACAGGGTTTTCTCGATAAATTTGTTTCTAATCCTTCGAAGACTTGTATTGGATTTTTGGTTTTAGGTGGAATATTTTCCGAAGGAATCGATTTACCTAAAGATAGGTTGATTGGGGCAATTCTTTTTTCTATAGGTTTGGGTAGAAAAAATGTTGTTGATGATTATATGTCAGAATACTATTCAAACAAAGGTTACAACGGGTTTGAATACGCCTATGCTAATCCGGCAATTTTAAAAGATATTCAGGCTGCAGGAAGAGTGATTAGAAGCGAAGAAGATAAGGGAGTAATTGTTTTTTGTGAAAACAGATACTTGTTAAACCCCTATTTTGATGTCTTATCCTCGTTGTATAATAATTTGGATATTGCCGAAAACATTTCTGATTTAGATTCTTTAATCGGCAAGTTTTGGAAAAAATGAAAGAATACGATTTATCACACATTCGCAACTTCTGCATAATCGCTCACATTGATCACGGAAAGTCTACTTTAGCTGACCGAATTTTAGAGTTGACCGGAAGTGTAGCTAAACGAGATCTAAAAGAGCAAATGCTCGATGATTTAGATTTGGAAAGAGAAAGAGGCATCACAATTAAACTCAACGCTGTTTCCATTAATTACCATGCGCAGAACGGAGAAGATTACTTGTTTAATTTAATAGATACTCCGGGACACGTCGATTTTACCTATGAAGTTTCTCGCTCTTTGGCTGCTTGTGAAGGTGCTATTTTAGTAGTAGATGGCACACAAGGAGTTCAAGCTCAAACGCTAGCAAACACATACTTGGCTTTAGATAGCGATCTTTCTATTCTCACTGTCATTAACAAGATGGATCTACCGACATTTGACTTAGTTCGAGCTCACGAGGAACTTATGGAAACTCTCGGCATTGATCCTGAGGACACTTTAGCAATATCTGCTAAATCAGGTTTGGGTATTAAAGAACTGTTAGAAGCTATTGTCAACAAGTTACCTGCCCCTAAAGGCGATCCTGATGCTCCTTTGCAAGCCTTGGTATTCGATTCAAAATTTGATCCTTACCGCGGAGTAGTAACGCTTATTAGAGTTAAGCAGGGAAAGGTCAAAGTTGGAGATGAAATACTTCTATTTTCTAATAAGAAGGTATACAAAGTTGAAGAGATTGGCATTAGGACTCCTAAAGAAGTACGCTTAGATTCTTTAGAAGCTGGTGAAGTTGGATATTTAACTGCTCAAATTAAAGATATTCACGATGTCGTTGTTGGCGATACTATAACTTTAAAATCAAATCCGTGTCAGACACCTTTACCAGGATATAAGAAAATGACTCCGATGGTATACGCTGGCGTGTATCCTTCTGATAACAGAGATTTTGAAAATCTCAAATCAGCATTGGAAAAGCTCTCCTTAAACGACGCTTCGTTAGTTTATGATAACGAGAACTCAGAGGCTTTAGGAAGCGGGTTCCGCGTTGGTTTTTTGGGTTTGCTCCACATGGATGTTGTTCAAGAGAGATTAGAAAATGAATACGGGTTAGATTTAGTTTGCACTTCGCCATCAGTCGAATATCACATTGAATTGACTGATGGGACTAAGATGGTCTTAAAAAACCCTTCTGATTTTCCTGATCCAGCGAATATTAAAGC
>JADING010000058.1 GCA_017694135.1 Candidatus Scatoplasma merdavium | reverse complement strand
AGTTAAGACTTAGTCAATAGCTACCCATGCTTTCTTAACTAGCAGGCTAATTATACCGCAAAACCGACTATTAAAAATCAGTCATTTTGTAAACACTTCTAAATTTAAATGTTTTAAGTATAAAGTTTGAGATGTTAGATGATAATGTTAAGTTTTATATGTTTTTAAATATTCCAAATGAAAAGGAGTTATATAAAATTTATTCGACATTATCTTTAGATAAATTTAGAGAATTTAATTTATTTATTCATGAAGAAACGGAAGAATCACTCAAAAGTGCTCAACTTCAAGAAGCAATGCCTACATCGTTTTTAAGAACATTTAACGATTATAGTAAAATTGATGAAACAATTGATGTTCCTTCTCCTAATGGTATAGGTGATTTTGAACTTTTACCAGGTGGTATCACCGAGACTGTTCCAGATGCAGGTTCTAAACCATTGCATGAAAATTATACGGGATTAGATTCAGATGAAGAATTTGATAAATATGTTTCTAGGTTGGATGATAATTATGAATTACCATTGGATTGGGCTGATTTACACGAAAAAATTATATACAACGAGAAAATAATAGAACTAATTCCTCAAAAATTTTTTACAACGAATAATACAACATTTAATTGTGGTAGAGAATGGGGGTATTATATTCAAACAACATTTTTGGAAAACAAACGTGATGGTTATGAGTGTTATTTAAGTAAAGTAATATTATTTGATATAGAGCATGTTATACCAGGATATGCAGAACGAGATTACAGCATTTTTAAATTGCGTATAATTCCTAAAGTGTGTTATCAATATGAAACTGATTTGCGTGGAAGTTCTTCGTATAATCAATGGAGAGTTGATTTTGATCCAAATGCTTCGGTTGTTACTTTTCCTTATTCTAAAATGGATCAGTTTCTTTATATAGGTAATTCTAGGTTGTCTGTTGGTATTGAAAATGTTGATCAGTTAAATCAAAACGATATTAATTATAATTGGAAGGAGGATACTGGCGACATTATTTCTCATTTACATTACAATTATGAGGGTGTTGGAAGATATCTAGATCATGAGTCAACACCGTTCCTTGATACCGTTTTATTTTTAGTGGGTTTTATAGATCATCCGTTAGTCGATATATTGTCTACTGCAGATTATTTATATAGTATGTATCAAGCTTCCAAGGAAAATTGGGATGAACGGGAAGTTATTATTGCAAATAATGAAGCAAATTGTGAAGATTTGGGGGAATCAGTTCAGGAACAACATGAAGTTTATGGAAAATTAATTCGAGCAATAAGTGCTTCTCCAGGTGAACTATCTGATGAAAATGGCAGTTACCCTGTATTGTTTGGATGTATTAATAATTATGTTGAACTTAAAGCATATTTTGATACGTTTAATAGTTTAGGCGAAACTGCAAGAATGAATTTAATTAGTAGTTTTACATTTGACGTTTTTGATTTTACCTTTGGTGAAGGTTATCAAAATAGGGCAACCATCACTGGAACGGTCGATTTTGGTAATTATCAAGTTAGGCGTAAAGAACTTACTGTTGGTGAGACAATTAATATGTCTCTTCAAACCGGCAAGAAGAATTTATACACGTTTAATGTTGATCAACCATCTAAATATGAATTTACTGTTTATAATAGTGCGTCTTGTTCTTTGATAATTAAGGATAAAAATGGTAATTTAATTGGCGATTGTCAAGAAACTGGAGTTACTAGGAGCATTGTACTTGATTTACCTATTGGCAAATATACAGTTGAATGTGAATACTATCCTTTGACTCCACGCAATTTGAATGCTACATTAAGCGTAAAGGAGGTGTAGCAAAATGAGATGCATTGTTTTAAAATTAGCTATTCTTCTACCTTTTGTTTCCGTTCTTTCCGCTTGCGATGAAGTTGTTTTGAATCACGATGCTACTATGCGAAATGTCGTAAAAGAAACAACGGGTAATGAGCTAGTCAATAGGACTATTGAGTTTGATATTGAAGACGATCACTATTCTTTTGGATTAGAAGATTTTACTTTCTATAAGGCTGATATTGAACACTTTGGCTTTGAAGGTTACTCGGCTAACTGTTCTTTTGAACAAAGTGGCAGAAGAGTAAAAGTTCCGCGCCTTGATCTAATATGCGTTTCTTCTGAAGGTACTTATTTGCTAGATGGTACTGTTATTGTGGAAGGAGATAGCAATTTATACGCTTTGGAAATCGATGGTATTTCTAATTTGAATTCCCATTTTAATTTGAATGAAAACACCGGTGAAGATGAATTAGTCAATCAGCAATTTTTTGAAAATTGGTACCTGAGAAATTTCGCTGATTTTACTGTAGGTGATAACAGCGATTTGGTCATGGCTTGCACTAATGAAGATTTAGCAAATGATAAAATCTTGACTATGTTCCTAGGGCATTATGGCGTGGATTTAGAAACGAATGTTTTAAATGAATTTTTTGAATATTTTAACAACATCAATGTCTACGCTCAAAATACTACGGCCTCCGCTGGCAGTTGTGTGATGTCAGTATTTGCTCAAACGACTAAGCTTAAGGATAATCAAGGGGTAGAGGAGTACGTAACCGATATTTTTACTGTTGATGTAATCGCGGGACTATCGAAATCAAAAAGTTTTGAATCGGGAAATGAAATGATGATTTTGGGTTTGAAACCTCGCGAGTGCGTCAGTTATTTTACCGAAGTTGAAAGTGGTGAAGTAAGACTTAAAAGAGCGCTTTACAATCCGACTTACACAATCGCTAACGCTGAATTTGATCTGTACGTTAGCGATCCAAGGCGAGCGGAATATGGTGAAGAAGGTTACTCTAACACTAATAGGACAATTGATTTTGTTAAGAGCGCTTACTACGTTGATGACGTGGGAATTAAATACCATGGTCAACTCAACGGGTATGAAAAAGTTGATTATATGGAAAAAAGTCCCCTTTTACATCCTGCTCTGCCATCCGTATCTAACGCCGGTGTTATCGATGCTACTAAAGCACCAATTTATAAAACTGATCCGGTCTCTTTGTTAGATGGATTTTCTTCCGAAATCGCTATAACGCGCGAGTTTATTAGCGGCAATGATGGATTTAACGATTATTCTAACGCTCTGAATGAACTTGGCAATTACGTTACTTTTTTGAGCATCAAGCCTCAAGAAAATTCAATTGGTGAAACCGTTGTTGAAGACGATGAAATCGTTTATTGCGTCAGCTATCTTCACGATCATTACGGCCTTACTGAAGGCGATGACGCGGTTCCTCCTTTGATGTTTATCTCCGGCGGTTACAGCTTTGAACTAATTAGAAAAAACATCTATCAAAACGTAGTTTCTAGCGACGAGTTTGTCAACGTTGTTAATATTTCAGGAAATACTGGCTGCATGTACGATACTTTAGATGGAATAAGCAATCAGTATGTTGCATACACTTCTCTAAACCGCTGGTACGAGGAAGATCTAATTAGTTTTTGACCCTCTGTTTTTCGCGCCTTTAATTTTTGCTTTTTTGCTACTATACTATATTTGTTCTTGAGCTGGGAAAAAGTAGTTGGCTGAAGATGTTTAGAGAGAGCGTGGATGGTGAAAACGCTACTGAGGACGCCGATGAATCCACTCCTAAAGAAGCTGGAGAACAGCAATGAGGCTATTTTAAAGGTAGCGAAATTGGGTGGCACCACGATATATTCGTCCCATGTTTAATGGGATTTTTTAATTCCCAGAAGGAGAAAAATACATGTTAGATATCAAGTACGTTAGAGAACATCTTGAAGAAGTTATTGAAAGATTAAATACCCGTAACGGCGATTATTCTTATTTAAGAGAAATACCTTCGCTCGATGCGAAAAGAAGAGAACTGATCAAAGAGGGAGATGGTTTAAAAGCCTTTCGCAACGAGCAGTCGAAATTAGTCGGTCAATATAAGAGAGAAGGGAAAGACGCTAGTGAAATAGTGAGCTCTATCGCTTCGATCAAGGATAAGATCGCCAACATTGACGTTGAATTGAATAAGATCGACGAAGAGATTCGCCAAATGCTATTGAAGACTCCGAATCTTCCAGATAAATCTTTGCCTGTCGGTAAAGACGACACTTTCAACCGTGTTGAAAAGGTTGTTGGAACTCCGCGCAAATTTGATTTTAAGCCTTTAGCGCACTGGGACTTAGGTTTAAAAGACGGCGGATTCGATTTTGAAAGAGCAGTGAAAGTTTCTTCTCCTCGTTTTGTCTTTTATAAAGGTGCTATTGCTAAGTTAGAAAGAGCAGTTGCGTCTTTTATGCTTGATACCCACGTTAAAGAATCTGGATACACGGAAGTTTTACCTCCGTATATGGTCAACACCGATTCTATGTATGGAACCGGTCAGTTGCCGAAATTCAAAGATGACGCTTACAAGATTGAAGGTCAGGAAATGTGGCTTATTTCTACCGCAGAAATTCCTGTTACTAACTATTATCGTGACGAGATTTTAGATGCAGATCAACTTCCTATTAAATACTGCGCTTATTCTTCTTGCTTCCGTTCTGAAGCTGGATCAGCGGGAAGAGATACTCGCGGAATTATTCGTGTTCACCAGTTCCAAAAGGTTGAGCTTGTCAATTTTGTCAAACCGGAAGATTCCTGGGATGCTTTAGAGCATTTGACTCGCTCTGCGGAACTTATTTTAGAAAAACTCGAATTGCCTTACCGCCGCGTTTGCTTGTCTACTGGTGATGTCGGTTTTTCTTCAGCAAAGACCTTTGATTTAGAGGTGTGGTTACCTTCTTACAACAATTACAAGGAGATATCTTCCTGCTCTAATTTCTTAGATTATCAAGCTAGACGTATGAATTTGCGTTTTAGAAGAGAAAAGGGTGCTCCTACTGAATACGTTCACACTTTAAATGGTTCGGGCTTGGCTATTGGTAGAACTGTAGCGGCAATTATGGAAAACTACCAGAACGCCGATGGTTCAATTACTGTTCCTGAAGTTTTGAGGCCGTATATGGGAACTGATATTATTAAATAGTATGAACCAAAAGAAATTTACTCTCCGCAACTGTTTAGAAGAATATCTTCCTTTTATTCTGTTAGTTTTAGTTACTTTAATTGTTTATGTAGTTTTAGTTCAACAACCGGATAAGTACCCACACACTTCGATGACTTTTGTCCTTTGGTTAGCTGGGCTTATACCACCGTTGTTTTTTACAATCTTCGGTATTAAATTTCCGGTCTTTTTAAAGTGCGTATATTACGTGTTTATTTTTCTGGCGATAGAAGTCGCTAATGTGTTTAACGTCTTTTCTTTGTGGCCGGATTGGGATACGTGGTTACATGGAGCTTCAGGTCCTGTCGTTCTTCTTTTCGCTTATTATCTCTTACTTTTAACAGGGGTGGTGAAAAAGGGGAATATGAACCTTCCGATGCTCTTAGTTTTGTTGTTTTTTATCTCTGTTGGCTTTTCTTTAATGTGGGAAATTATTGAGATGGCTACTGATGTATTTGTTGATTCTAATTCTCAGCACAACATTGAAGAAGGGGTGTTTGATACCATGCAGGACATTTTAATTAACGCCATTGGAACCTTGATAAGCTTACTGTTGGTTTGTGTCGATAATTTGTTTAATAAGAGCAGAGGTTTAAATGGATTATCTAAATTGCTGCTGCAGTATTCGCCTTTAAAAGAAAGTTTCAGCAATTAGCGCAAAGAAGCGAAGAAGCTGGTGAGAAGTTCACCGGCTTTTTTACTTTCGATGTAATGGACATTGAGCTGTTGCATGCTGACGTTATAAAAAGAGAAGGCTCCTTTCTTTTTATCGAGAGCGGAAAAATAGATTTCGCTGATGTGGGCGTTAATTATTGCGCCTAAACACATTAAGCAGGGTTCTAAGCTTATGTAAATTTTAGCTCCTTTAAGATTCTTGCTTTTTAAGTTTTTAAACGCTTGTTCTAAGGCTAAGATTTCCGCGTGGAGCAGAGGGTTTGTTTCCTGCTGGGTGGTGTTGTGGGAGATTCCGATAATTTTGTCATTGTAAACGATGACGCATCCGACAGGAGTTTCTTTGATTTCAGCAGCTTTTAAGGCTTCTTGGTAAGCTAGTTGTAAATATTCTTCGTCTTTCATAATAAAAACCACCGCACATGTAACCGTAACTTAAGGCTGCTTCCTCTCGGACCTGACCTGGTTCGCTCAGCTAGCATCGCGATGGCAATAGTAGTATAAATGGTCAAAATGGCTTATGTAAACTGGTATAATCAATTTAGGATTAAAAATTTATGCAAGATTACCAGATTGCTATTATCGCTATATTAGCTTTGATCCTCGTTATCTTAATTGTCTCTTACGTTGTTTATTTATACAGAGTCTATAAATCGAAGAGATATTTTAAACTAGCTTACTTTTATCAAGGTAAAAAAATCAAAGAGAAAATCTGCAAGGTCAATACCTTGGTTGAACCTTTGAAAGATTGCGGATTAAAAGAAGTAGAGATTGAAAAAGTTGTTTCTTTATCAAATTTAAAAGGGAAGGTCGATAAGTTTTCTTTTCCCGCTTCTGATGTTAAAGTTTATTTTAAAGACATTGAAAAAGAAGAAGTAAAGGTGGAAACAAGAGTGTATGAAGTTCCCGACAAGATTCGCGCTTACGAAGATAAGGTCCGCCCAGTTCTCCTTTTAAATGTCGAAGATGTTATCAGGCACATTTATAAAACCAACCTTTCTCCGAAGCTGTTTCCTCTTTACAATTCCTATTTAAAAAAGACTACAGATAGCGATCGCACATATTTGGTTTTAAAGGCGGGAGGTCTTATTTATTCGATCGTTTTTTATTCTGATATCACTTTTAAAATCTACGCGATGGTTGATAGTAGTTACGTTAAAGAGCACCTGACAAAATACAGCACTTTAGAATGGGCCTTTAACGACATATATTCCGTAATAGTTAATTATGAATTTAAGACTTTCGATGAAGTATATGAGATTTTAGATCGCGCTTATTCTTACGCTTTAAGCGGGAACTACGTCTTAGAAAACAGCCGCTATGTGATGCTAGAGAGCAAATTGGAGAAGATGAATGCGGATTTCTTATCTTTGGATGAGGCTTTAGCGGAGATTTATGATCCTCTCTTTGATCTTGCGTATAAAGAAGCTCAAACTTACTTAGAAGAAGTTAATAAGAAAAAGGAACTCGAAGAAAAGTTAGACAGGGAGTTTGTTACAGAAAAAGAAAAGGTCTTATCAAAACTCGAGAGCGGAGAAGAGTATTTAAAATACGACGAATACTTGCTTTCTGAATTGGATAAGAACCCTCTTTCTTATTCGTTGGTAGGTAAAACCAGCGCAGAAATTAAAGTTGAGTTAGAAGATATCGAACCGGTTAGAGCCTCGATGATTTCCATTTCGGCTTTATTAGATTATTTAGAAAGCATTTCTGAAGAAGAGAATATTAAGATTAACGTGTCTTCTGATATGTCTCGCTATCCTACTTATATATATAGTGAGAGCGAAGAACCTATTGCGATGTTTTATAAGCTTGAACGTTCATACAGGCTCAATATCCGCCTTTCGTCCCGTTATTTAGAACAAGAAGTCTTAGTTATTCATCCGCGTTCTAAGAAGATTGGAATCGATGAATCTTCGGATTGGTATAACTTGGTGCTGGATGATACTTATATATCTTACGAGGAACTTTCTAACCTCATATTAGATAGCCGAGATTACTGTTTGAATAAACGTTAATTTTTAGTTGCATTATTTTCCTTTTATAGAGTATTTTAAATGTAGGCTTTTTGGGATTGAAAAAGTCATCTTAAAATTGTTGTTTTGTGCTTGCATTTTCATATTGAAGGTGCTTAAATTAGCACATACGAACAGGAAAGGAAAAAATTGTATGAAAACTAAAAAGACTTTGTTAGCACTAGCACTTGTTACTACGTTGGGTATGACATTGGCTTCGTGCGACGATACCACGTCTTCTAGTGGTAGCGGAAACGTGTCTTCTTCTAGTTCAACTTCTGCTACTGGAGATGAAGTTACGCGTATTCAAGTTAGACATGTTAATGAAGTGTTTTATTCTGGTGATGTCATTAATTTGGATGACTATGTTACCTTGTATAATGGCGACAACATACCATTGGAGCTTAAAGACTATGAAGCTACGCTTTCTGTCACTGCTCCAGCTAAATTGGTTGGACACACACTCACTATTACTGGCGAAGGTAGATCAATTGTTAATATTACACGCGGTAACTTGTCAGCTTCATTGACCTTTGAGTCTTATTCAAGAACCAAAGGTATGTTTGTTGATTTTGTTGGGCAATTGGGCCGCAACTACGTTGTTGAAGGTACGCCTTTTACTCCTTCGGAATTAGGGCAAGCTTTAATTTCTTCTGGTGCGACTTATTTAATTGAAGCGGCGGTTAATGCGCCGGCTGAAAACGAATGCGAATACATTATTCCTTCTTATTTCACCCCTTCAGCGACATTTATTCACAATCAAAACTACTTTGCTTATTATCAAGGTACTTTCCAAGGTGGAGATGATTCTTACACCGGGTTGTATTCTGGTACTGACGGAAATACCTACAACATGAATTTCAAAGATAAGGGCGGAAGTGAATTAGAAGTTTTACAAGGCCCTAGCGGCGCTCCGTTTGAACTTTATTACGTCGCTATGGATTTCCCGATTACCGCTTCGCAAGTTACAACTCAGTATGATGATTACGGTAATGAATATCTGATGTTATCAGCGTCTGCCACTGAGTCTTTCATGCAGTATTCGTTAGGTATCAGCTACGGATATCCTAGCTACTACGCTACTATTACTATGGAAAAGACCGCCTACTTACCGGTTGGTTTGACTGATGAACAAGCCTTAGTTACTGGTGAAGATGATTATTCTATTCCTTGGATTTATCAAGATCTTCCTCACGTTCTTCTTTGGGGCGTTGATAAAGCCGGTCAAGCTAAACCTTTAGACACTTGGGTTATTGAAGGTGGTAACACTAAGATTGACGAAGTTGAACGCAACATTTCTACGATGCCTTCTATTGAAGATTACCGTGGGGAAACCGGTTTTCCGGAACCTTTAACTGACGTTCATGGATTTAATAAAGTTTTATCTACTGCGGAAGATAGAAAGAATTACACCATTGATGTAGTTTCTACTTGGTTCACTGAATACGATGAGAATTACATGCCTATCCTTCCAAAGAACTCTACTGAAGCCAATGAAATATTTACTGAAATTAGCTCTAATCCGGAACTCGGTGGCAACACTTCAATCGATGGTGGTATCCACTATGCTCACATTAGAAATTACTATACCGAAGCTGGTATAGGTTCTGAAGTTGTCGATACTGATTCATCTAATGAAGTTATCAAAAAGGGTGATTCGATTTATTACAACATTCAAGACAATGAGTTAGTCACTGTTACAAAACAAGCTGGTGACGAAGAAGCCAGCCAGATTAGCGAAGAAGTTACGGGAGATTTATTCTCTGAAGTCGATAACTTAAAAGGTGCTTCGAGTGCAACCAATTCGTTGATTCTTTCTACTTCTACACACGATGAAGATACCGGTGCTGGAAGTTTGAGTGCTATTACTCCTTCGGCCGCTAGCTTGTTAGAAGTCATGCTTAAGACTATCTATCATTACACCGCCTATGACTTCTATACCGCTGACCTTCAAATGACAGATGGTACTACTACTAAGTGGAGCAACGAATTCAATTTAGATATGTACGACAATGGTGAAGGTGAGATTAAGATGTTGTTCTCTCTCACTTGGACAAATGGTGTTTACTTCGCCCTTCAATTCACTATCAGTGATATCGGAACTACAGAAATTCCTTCTAATATTCCTACCACTGGTGTCGAGGCTCCTGCCGTCACAACCCCTGAAGGCGGCGAAGAAGGTGGAGATAGCACAACCACCGCTTAATAACAAAAATGAACCTAGGGATAGAAATATCCCTAGGTGATTTATAGAAAGGACTAATTAAAAATGAGAAAAACTAAACTTTCAGCCCTACTTATTGCAGTAACAACGGTCTTTACCTTAGCTTCTTGCGATGACAAAACTGGCAGTGGGGAATACAATTACACTTACAAAACTTACATGGCTACTCAGCCTAAGACATGGAATGTCCACAACTGGCAAACTTCGGAAGAAAGCTACATTAACAGCTTTACCGAAATGGGCTTGTACGATGTCATTTTGAACTCTACTAAAGACGGATATGACTTCGCTTGTGAAATGGCGTCGGAATATCCTATTCAAGTTGATCCTAATACACTTACTGATGAAGAGTATGATAGATATTACACTTCTAACCCTCAGGCTGGTATGGTATGGGATATCAAGCTCAATCAAGCTGCTAAATGGGAAGATGGCACTCCTATCACTTCCAAAGACTATGTCGATTCTATGGAGAGATTGCTCAATTCTCATTATGCGAACTTCCGCGCTGATAGCTTCTACCAAGGTGAACTCGTTTTAGCTAATGCTGAAACTTATTACAAACAGGGTACTGAAACTATTGAAAACGCCCTCCCTTATATTGATAAGGACAGCGGTAGCATCACTTCTAGTACCGCTTTTACTGATGGTAAATGGTACATTAACCTCGGTCGCCCTAATGACTTTACTGCTGGTTTTTTCACTAATTCCACCGGTGAAGAAACCTTCTTAACAGCGTTAGAAAACCGCTCTACTGAATCTGGTGATGCGGTTGAGCTCGCTGCTCAAAGAATCGCTGATGCGGTTAGATTCTATATCTTGAATAATATGGATAGAGATCTTAACGCTGCTTTCTTCCAAAACAACCAAGAAGATTGGGATAATGCCGATGAGCAAAAGGCTGACGATTCTCAATACAATTTCGCTGGTGTTAACTCTATTGATGCGGATATGCTCGCTAATCATCCGGATATTAATATCTATGAGTTTGATACAACGGTTGTTTATGTCCGTACCAAGAAAGATACTTCGATGAACTCAACTGATGCTACTTCTTACGAGCAGTATTCTTCTGAAAAGTTGCAAAACGATCTCCGTACCTTTGTTCAGGGTATTGATGCTAGAGGCTACTCTGGTAAAGATTGGGCTTGGGAAGCTCCGCTTTACGTTAAGGTTTACAACGACGATAAGACCGAATGGGAAAATGTCGGTATCAAAGCTGTCGATGATTACACCATCCGCTTCTATCTCACTAAGTCCATCACTTCTTTGAACTTGCGTTTCGCTTTGACCTCTAACTGGTTAGTTAACGTCAAAATTTACGATGAAGCCACTCAGGCTACTGGTGCTAATACGCAGTCCACTAGATATGCGACTTCGACTGATACTTATATGTCTTACGGCCCTTATAAGTTAACTAAGGCTGATGGTTATGAATACATGATTGTCAGAAACGATCAGTGGTATGGTTATACCGATGGTAAACACGTCGGTCAGTATCAGATGGATAGCATTAAGACCACCATTATTACTGAACACGATACTGCTATGCGGGAATTCTTGGCTGGTAGATTGGATGATATTGAACTTAATGCCACCGATATGCGTCTTTACGGTCAATCTTCTCGTAGAACTACCACTTATGAGTCTTACACACAGAAGATCACTATTAACTCTGATCGCAACTCGCTTTTAGGCAGACAGAGTGGAAAACTAAACAAGACCGCGTTAGCTAACACCAACGTTAGAAAAGCTATGTCTCTTGCTATTGACAGAAATTCTTACGCTGCTGATGCTACTGCTGGTTCAAAGGCCTTCACCGGTTTACTTAACGACTTGTATCTTTCTGATGTCGCTACCGGTACTGCTTATCGTTCCACTGAGCAGGGTAAGTCTGTTTACAACGCCGTTTACGGTAATTTAGGTGGCGATCCTACTGTTGCTGATTACACTGAAAGTGCTCTTAGCGAATCTGCTCAAGGTTACAACTTAGCTATGGCTACTTACCTCTTAACTGAAGGCTTGAAAGAAGAAGTTCAATCTGGTAAAGATGGCGCTATTAAATCCGGCGATACTGTCAATATTGACTTCCGTGTTTACGATAGCGAATCTGAAAACACAATCACTTCCACCAACTTCTTAATCGATGAATGGAATGAATTGTTCGCAGCGGCAAGTGAAAGATTGATTTCTCAAGGTGTTATCTCTAACCCTATCGGTATCAAAGTTAATCTTGTTAAGGATGAAAACTACTATCAAACCGCTCAAAACGGCAACTTCGATATGATTTTCTCCATCTGGGGTGGTGCTAATATCGATCCGTACGGCTTGATGCAAGTTTACTGCGACCCTGAATTTACTCAATGCTGCGAATACGGCTTTAAAGGCAAACAGGATCAGACTGATATCGCCATCGATTTAAATGGTAACGGTGTCATTGATACCAATGAAACCAAGAGCTTCTTCGAATGGTACGATATGATGACTGAGCAGCTTAATGAAGCTCAATACGGCGATGAAATTTCCACTTCGCCGGATGATCCTAACTACGAAGCTTGGTTGAATGTTCATAACCAAAAGCTAACTATCTTAGCTGGTTTGGAAGCTGGTATTGTCAACCGTTGGGAAGCTATTCCTATCGTTGCTCGTGGTACTTCTTCCTTGACTTCCTTCAAGGTTGAAAATGCCACTGATGTCTATGTTTCCTTGGTTGGTTACGGCGGTATCCGCTTTATGACTTTCAATTACGATAACGCTGGATGGGATGACTTCTGCGCGAGTAACAATCTCGAAAACTTGTATAAGACTTTATAATCGCACAAATTATCACGATAATTAGAGCGGTAGTTAACCTGCCGCTCTAATTTATGTTATAAATAACTTGCTTGTTGAAACATTTGTATTAAAGTTTGAACAATGTAAGATAGTTAGGAGGAAAAATGCGAGATACAAAACAAATGCTAAGATATATCGTGCAGCGTTTGGCCTTAATGGTATTTACCTTTTTGGTTATCTTCACCATCTGCTTTATTCTTATCCGCATGCTGCCTATTAACGCTTCGGTCGGTTTGAAAGACCCTGAGACTTTCTATCAGGCCCAGGTTAATATGGGAAGAATGTATCGCGGTGAAGATGGGGAATATTACGCGGTACCGGTACTCGAGCAATTCTGGACTTTTTTAAGAAATTTATTTAATCCCCCTACATACACTAACAGCCTTGGTGTAAGCCAAGAAGTTTCTCGTTGGGGATATTCGTGGTATATTTCTTGGTTAGAATCTCCGATGGATATTTTATCCAAACGTTTACCGCCGACCATTCTTATTAACGTTTATTCGATCATTGTTGCGGTACCTTTAGGTCTCTTATTAGGTATCTACATGGCTTTAAAGAAGAACAAATGGCAGGATTATTTGCTTTCTGTTGTAATTATGCTCGTCATTTCTGTTCCTTCGTTTGTCTATGCCTTCTTGTTGCAGTATCTTTTTGGTTACAAGTGGGCGATATTAGATCCTATGGTTTCTAATAATTCGGCCAATTGGTTGAGTTTCGGGGTGTTCAAATCGATGATTCTACCGATCATATCTATGTCTTTAGGTTCAATTGCCGGTTACGCTCGTTACACCCGCGCTGAATTGACAGAAGTCTTGACTTCTGACTTTATGTTATTGGCCCGCACTAAAGGTCTCTCTAGACGTCAAGCTACAGTCCACCACGCTTTTAAGAACGCTTTAGTTCCTATTTTCCCGATGATTTTAGGTGAAATCATCTCCGTCTTATCTGGTTCGATTATCATCGAGCAGATTTTCTCGGTCAACGGTGTCGGTAACTTGTTCTTGTCATCTATCACTCAACGTGACTACGACGTCTTCCAGTTTGTCGGTATGTTCTACGTTTTGATTGGTTTAGTTGGCTCGCTAGTTGTCGACTTGTCATACGGTATTGTTGATCCGCGCATTAGAATGGGAGGTAAGAAATAACTATGGAAGAAAATAAGCAATTTTACCTCACGAGTGAAACCAGTGAACAGGAAAAGAAACACGTTGAAAGTTTGGATTCATCAAAGTTCAAGTTCAGAAACGATTCTGAATCTTTGCACGATCAAGCTTTTGAAACGAAGCCGATATCTTACCTTCACGATTGCTTCAATCGTTTTGTAAAAAACAAATCATCTATCGTCGCTTTCTTCATCATTTTAATTATTGCTCTATATGCAATTATCGTCCCTATTTCTGATCCTAAAGCGCACGTTAACAGCACAGATTTCCCAAATGGATATCGCGATTACGCTTTTAGATACGCTACTCCTTACAATTCCACTTTTGCTAAGTTGGGCGTTTGGGATGGTAAGAAGGAAAAGACCGTTTCTGAAGCTACTTATTATATGTACGCTTACGATGATTCCAATCACACCAGAGCGGATTTAGTAAGCAAAGAAGAAACGAGAACTGTTATTGGTTCAGTTGAGTACGTCACTACTTCTTACGTTATTAAGGAAAATACCTATTATATCGGTAACAGGGTTGTTTCTGTTTCTGAATCTGATTACAACGCTTTAATCAATTACGAAAAAGAAAACGATATTTACCAAGTGGAAGGCAAATCGATTATGAAACCACTTATCGATTCTGCTGGCTACTTAGAAGAATATCGCCAGACTCTTTTAGATAACGGGGAAACATCGAGCTTGGTTGATAACGTCATTGACCAAATGACTAATTACTACAACCAAAACCCGACAATCTCCTACGCTTTGTCGGCGTATTCTCCTTCTACTGGTCGCCTTTCACAAAACACTTTCTATCCAGTTCTCGATGATAACGGAGAACCGGTGAGAATCTATCAGACGGATGAAAATGGAGATTTGGTGTATTACACCCGTTCAAACGCCCAGTATTCTATCCGTGTTGATTACTTTGATTACTTTGTCTACCACTATGGTTTTGAACCGTATGGTTTGTTCGGTATGAACGCTCAGGGGCAAGATATCTTCTTGCGTCTCGCTCAAGGTACGCGCTTCTCTTTGTTAATTGGTGTCGGTATCTCATTGCTTAACTTCATTATCGGTTTAGTTTGGGGTGCGGTCTCTGGTTACTACGGAGGGAAGACGGACTTAATTATGGAACGTATAACCGATATTATTGGTAACGTCCCTTCAATTATCATTTTGACTATCTGTCAGATTCAGTTTGTTAACAGCGTGAAGCTGCAAGCTACTTTGGGTACGGGAGGCGTACTGATTCTCGCTATCTTAGTGGCCTTTGTCTACAACGGCTGGATCGGTGTTGCTTCGACAACGCGTATGCAGTTCTATCGATTTAAGAACCAAGAGTACGTCTTAGCATCAAGGACCTTGGGTGCGAAAGATCGCCGTTTGATTTTCCGCCACATCTTACCTAACGCTATCGGTACTTTGGTTACTTCTTGTATTTTGATGATTCCTTCAGTTATCTTCTCTGAATCATCTCTCTCGTACTTAGGTATTATTAACTTCTCAACCAGCGGACTTTCATCTATCGGTACGATGCTCGATGAAGGTAAACAGGCTGGTTTGTCTGCTAACCCTCACGTTTTGCTCTTCCCGTGCGTCATCATCTCTTTGTTGATGATTTCGTTCAACTTGTTCGGTAACGGCTTGCGTGATGCATTCAACACATCGTTGAAAGGAAGCGAGGATTA
>JADING010000057.1 GCA_017694135.1 Candidatus Scatoplasma merdavium | reverse complement strand
ATATTAATCTTTATTCATTTTTCATCATCTATAGCTTGTTTATTGCTAGTAGAGTTATTTTCTAACGGAAGATTTTTATCATTGTGTTTTTGTTTGAAACTAGTAATAAATAAACAGATATTTTGAATTATGTACTTAACATTCAAAATAAATATATAAAGAAATGCAATAGCTAATATGATGCAAAAAATAAATGTTATATAAATAGAAAAATCTAGATTACAAGAAACAAATTTATTTTCAGATGATATTTCCCCAGTTGCCGTTGAATTATTCGAGTAGATAAATTGTGTTGTAAAACTTAAAAATACAAAATGGAAAAATATGTAACTTATACAAACAAAACCAATCCATAATGTTTTAGAAAAATTTTTAGATTCTCTTAATTTATTGAGTGTAATGCTAACAAATAGATATGAAATAATGGTGAGAAGATATAAAGAGATACACATAAATACAGAAACTACTGGATGTATTAATGCATCTGTGTAATAGAAGAAAAAACCTGATTTAAATAGTACGGTAAGAAAATAAGCTATTATAGATACTAATCCACCGATTGTAATTAAACTAAAAATAAATAATGGAATGAATAAATATTTTTTATATTTTATTGTCTTACTGCTAAAACTCAAAAATAATTGTTCTTTCCTTAAATAAAAAAGTAAGTATAGCTTATAAAAAATATAAAATATGGCGTAAAAACAGAACGCATATTTAAGTAAATATATAAAATAGAATGTGGTATCGAAATAAGGATCATCAGCTATAGTTTTATTGTGATATTTACTCAAATCAATCGGTAAATTTGTAAACATTAAAATAATGCAAATAATAAATACAATGATTCCTAATATAAAAGGGAGTGATATATATCGCTTACGTTTTTTAAATTCATCTAAATTTATAGATAAATTCTTTTTATATATGATTTTGTTTGTAAAAACATATGAAAAGATTGAAAAAGGGATATAGATACAAGGTCCGATAATAAGTGAAATTTGATAAGTATCATTTATTAAAGATAGTAACAAAAGCATCACAAAAAACAAAATATCACCTAAGAAAAGAAAATATATGTAAGTTATATTCTTATTTTTTTCCATATGTTTCTCCTATCATTGTTATGTTAGTAATATTCAACTTTTTTAGACTTCATAACTTTTACTCCTTATTTATATTTTATGTCTAAAAAAAACATTTTCAATGAAAGTCTAATATTTTTGTTCTCACTGCAAAGATAGGATTCTTTGGCATTTTTATTTGTCATTAAAACTTTTTTTACAAGAAATATTAAAAGGTTATTGCTATAAAATGTGACATAGTGGTATATTGTGGATAGAAAGTGGAGGATTGTGGAATGTTTATCGGTCAATATACACATGCTATCGATGACAAGTCGCGCATTGTTATGCCGTCAAAATTCCGCAAAGACCTCACTTCTAAGGTCTATGTTTCTTTAGATTTAGATCACTGCTTGTCAATTTACAGCGAGAAGGATTTCACTAAAGTAGCTCAGAAGTATTACGAATTATCTGATTTCGATAAGAAAGAAAGAGCATTGAAAAGAATCTTCTTTTCTAACTCTTATGAGTCTACTTGCGATGGTTCTGGAAGGGTAATCTTACCAAAACCTTTGATTCAAAAAGCTGGAATTGTAAAAGATTGTGTTATCGTTGGAAACATTGATCACGTTTCTGTCTTTGCTAAAGAAAGCTACGACAAAATGATGCTAGAAGACGAAGATAGCTTCGAAACTCTAGCTGAACAAGTCGCTAACAAGTAAAGGAGCAAGAATTATGGTCTTCAACGTTCATGTTCCTGTCTTGTGTAAAGAAGCATTAAACGCGTTGAATGTAAAGCCTAACGCCATTGTAATTGACATGACTCTAGGAAGAGCAGGTCACGCTTCTAAGCTTCTTTCAAAAATCCCATCAGGCCACCTCTATGCCTGTGATAAAGACAGTTACGCTCTTGAATATTCCCAAGAGGTATTAAGCCAAATAGGTAGCAACTTCACCTTGTATCATTGTCCCTTTTCTCAGATGGTATCTAGATTGAAAGAGGACGGAGTAAAAGGCGCAGATGCGATCTTAATGGACATCGGTGTTTCCTCTCCGCAGTTTGATGACGCTAGTAGGGGCTTCTCATATCGTTATAACGCTAGGTTAGATATGAGAATGGATCTTTCTCAGGAATTAGATGCTTATCAAGTTGTAAACACTTATTCAGAAAAGCAGCTCGAAGAAATAATTTCTGAATATGGCGAAGATCCTTCGGCTCGTAAAATAGCGCATTCGATATGCCAGATGAGACAAAATAAACCGATTGAAACAACATTTGAACTGGTGGAAGCTATTAAGTCAGCTTTACCAGCCTTCGTTCTTAACAAAAAAGGCCATCCTGCAAAGCAGACATTCCAGGCTATAAGATACGAAGTAAACAAGGAAAAAGACGAGTTGATAGCAGGGTTAAAAACCGGATTAGACTTTCTTAATGTCGGTGGAAGACTCGCAATAATTACGTTTAACTCATTCGAAGATCGCATAGTGAAGAGAATATTCAATTCCTTAACTAGCTATCCTAGCTACTCCCGCCACATCCCTGTTCCAGTTCAAGATGAGCTCGAATACAAGCTCATAACTAAAAAGCCTATTGAACCTTCGGAAGAAGAAATCAATAAAAACCCACGCTCTAAGCCCGCAAAATTAAGAGCGATAGAAAGGAAGAAAGCCCCATGTTCAAAATGAAAGAAAAACTTACAAAAAATCATTACAAAGGTTTCGACCACAAAATGAAAATTCTCGGAATAACTTCGCTTGCATTGCTTGGGGTTACTTCCGCGGTCTTTGTCCCTTTGACTGCCGTTTATCAAAACAATATTGAAACTGCAAAGTTAAACGAAGCTGATAAAACGAACAAGACCAGTCAAGAGAATTACTCTTTAGACTACTCAGATTGTCAATAATACCTGCCTCATAGATTAACCTCCTTGAAAAGCGCCTTGCCGGGTGCTTTTTCATTAAAAAAGCTGCTTTGTTGTCTAAAGCAGCCTTTTTAAGTTAATCTAATTCAACAGCGTGTGAAGATATCTTCTTTTCAATAAAGTCGATAAATTCATCTAAAGACATATTCATACGCTTGTTAGAAGCAAGAACGCGGACAGAGACAGAATTGTTTTCTGCTTCCTTATCTCCGACTACTAAGACGTAAGAAGTCTTGGAAGTCATAGCGTCATGAATGCGCTTGTTGAGGTTATCATCGCTGGTGTTTATGTTGCATCTTATCTTGCAGCTCTTTAAAGTATCTAAGACTTTGTTAGCGTAAGAGTTAGCAGAAGCGCCAATCGGAAGAACCGTGACTTGGTTTGGAGCTAACCAGCAAGGGAGAATGCCTTTAAAGTGTTCAAGAATTATGCCAGTAAAGCGCTCCAAGGAACCGAATATAGCGCGGTGGAGCATTAAAGGCGTCTTCTTGCTTCCATCCGCATCGGTGTAGACGCACTCAAAGCGAGCGGGGAGATTCATGTCTAATTGAATAGTTCCGCACTGCCAGATGCGCTTTAGAGAGTCCTGGAGTTTGAAATCTAGTTTCGGACCATAGAAGGCTCCATCACCAGGGTTAATTTTATAAGGGATGTGAGAATCTTCTAAGCATTTTGCCAATATGGCTTCAGCGCGATTCCACGTTTCTATGTCTCCGATGTATCCTTCCTCAGGACGAGTTGATAATACGATTGAATATTTGAGATTAAAAGTCGAATAAACTTGATCGTAGAGCTTGAGCAAGTTAGTGACTTCTTT
>JADING010000056.1 GCA_017694135.1 Candidatus Scatoplasma merdavium | reverse complement strand
ATTGAAGAAGCTCTCTCCTAAGATTGAAGAACCATATCCTAAGCCCAAAGAAAGGCAAAGGATGAGGATGTTTTTCCTTGTGAGCCCAACTTTTTCAAACATCGAGATGCCAGTGATAAAAATCGATCCAAACAGAAGCAAGGTACAGCCTCCTAATAAAGAAACAGGGATGGCTTCTAAAATGTAAGCGACAGGCGGGAAAAATGACATCAGGACTAAAAATACAGCGCCAATAGCGATAGTAAACTTGTTGATAATTTTCGATTCAGCGATAAAGCCGACGTTTTGAGAAGAAATAGTAAAAGGCAAGGTCCCAAACAAGGAGGCAAGAGAAGATATCAACCCGTCAGCAGCAAGTCCTCCGGCGATTTCTTTGTGTCGCGGAGCTCTTTTCATACCTCCGTGAGCTAAGGCGAACATATCGCCGACACCTTCAGTGGAAGCAACGATGTAAACGATAATGACAAATAAGATGGCTTGCGGATCGAATTTAAACTTTCTGATATCTAATAGCTCAGGGAATGAAATTATATCGCTTACTTCCCCGTTAAACTGAAACTGTATGTTGAGTATGTTTGCTTCTGGATAGGTAAAATGGAGGATTATTGCACTGATATACCCTGCTATAAAACCTACCAAGATGTACAAATTGCGATAGTGGCCCTTTGATAGAGCTTGGAAGAGGACAGAACTAGCTAGTCCTACTCCCCCAATAAGCAAGTACGGCCAGGCTAAAGCAAAAGAATAGGTTCCCCCATTCAAAGATGTCACTTGTTTTAAGGCGAAAAGCTGCTCAGCTGATAAGCCAATGAGTGCTAGACCTATAGAAATAACGACAATAGAAGAGACGACAGGCTTAATAAATCTCCGCCAATACGGCGCTAACAAGCCTAATATGCTAGTAACTATTCCGCCGATAAACAGCGATCCCATCATGGTGTAGTAATCGTAGTGAACAGCAAGCAGTTCGCAGGCGCCGGTAAAAGTTATTGATACACCGACAAAAATAGGCAACCCTGAGCCGAATCTCCATACCGGATAAAGCTGTAGCAAAGTCCCTATACCAGCCATTAAACAGGCGGCTTGTAAGGCCTGAACAGTTAAACCTACTTCTTCGTATAAAGAGTAAACTACTAAAATTGGCGCTATGTTAGCTAAAAACATCACGAGCACGTGCTGCAGCCCTAACGGGATGGCCTTAGTTAGACTTACGGCGCCGAAGCGCGAATACAGATTAGAATCCGAACGAGATTTATACCAAGATGAAAGACGAGTTTTCATTACAACAATTTTAACAAATTATTTCAAATTGCTGTACTTAGAAAAGGCGGAAGATGGAATAGGAGTGATTCCTTCAATTCCCGCTTCTTCAATAAAGCCATTAATATCAAAGCTAGTAGAAGTGAAACCCATAGCGTTTGCCAAGTTAAGAGGGTTAGTTTCTTGGTTTAAGACTTCTTTAATAAGCTCCAAGCTCATATTGAAGTTAGCTTGGATATCGTAATCATTCAATCTTTCTAAGCATGCAATCGCTTCTTTAGCATCGTTATTAGCTAGATCGTTTAAATTCTTATCAAAATCTTGTAGGAAGCTAGTAACTGCTCCTTGGTTGTTTTCTAAGTTTTCAGAGATAAATAGACCGGCTTGAGGAAACAGTTTGTAGCCTTCCCCGCCATTGAGTCCAAGTTGTTTAGAATATTCGTAGTAAGATTGAGAAATATCTTCTTTCAAATAACGCGAAGTAGGATTATTGTCAATCAGTTGGCTGACGTAGGGTTCTGATAGCACGACATAATCGACCTTTTCACCTTCGTAAAGTCCGCTTGAAGCGACTTGATAAGCGGTAGCAACATCGCTTACTTCAATGACTTCATCAAGGTTATGAACCTTTTTTAGTAAGCCAGTAAAAAGGCTGTTAGTTCCAAATGAAACGATTTTGTCCTCATTTGATACTTCATCATCCGCAGGTTTGTTTCCAATAGAAACTAAATAGGCGTTAGAGGAAGTAACTAAACGAGCCAACTTGTATTTTTTCCCTTGTTTAATAAAGTTTGCACCTTTGGTTAAATCGAAAATGATCGCATCGTAATCAGAGGAAGAAAAAGCGGCGATAACATTGCTAGGAGAAGAAATCTCAACAGTGTAATTCTCTTTTTCTAAGAATGAGTAATAAGAAAGACCGGGGGCACCTTTAGGGGCTATAAGATGGTATTGGTAATTCGTATCAGTGCTATTAGTTGATGTCATTTGATTTGAAGAACTAACATCACTATCGCAGCTAGCAAGCAGCATTAAAGGTGTTAAAAGAATAGCGTAAAGTTTTTTCATGTTATCTCCTATCTAATTCCGTTATAGTAATGCGAATAGCATTCTTCAGTTATGTTTGCGAGGTTGTGAAACCTAGCTTTATCATCTTTGCTTCCGTTTGTCGAAGAATAAAAGTCAGCGATATCAATTTCAAAAGAACACGCTCCGCAGGGGTTTGTAATATTTCCGTAATTGTAGTTAGTGGGTAATATTTTAGCCCATTCGTCATTGTTAGCTCCGGTTAGCTCTGTTAAATTTATCGCGTAAAGGTTAGTAGCGTTATCTAAGTAGTTAATGATATTGCTCCCATCGTTTCTCTCTAAGTTCTGCAAAGAGTTATCAATCTGATGAAAGAAGTTTTCGTGCAGTTTTTTTTCTTCTTTGCTTTCGTTTTCAAAAGAAGGAGAGACAAAGAGCCCGTACTCTAAATAATGGGCGTAACCTTCTTTAGAAAGCCCGTTTTCAACACTGGCTTTCGCAAATGCCCCGTTAGCGCCAGAAAGTGGAAGATAGTGTTTATAACCTAAAGAAACGTCTTGAATCAGCTTTGAGGCGTAAGGTTCAGGTAAGATAACAGCGTCGATATCGCTATTTGATAACGCCGAATGATAAACATCTTTAGGATCAGAATAGATTTCATCAAACAGTTCAGTTGAAAGCGCGCTTCTACCTGCTGAATAGTTAAATACCGCATTCATCATCCCTATGCCATAAGGATCTTCTTGGTAGTATTTATATGCTGAAGAGTAAGTGAGAATTGTATCATACGGGTTTAGTTTAGATATCGCATCTTTCTCTTTGCTTATTAAATAAGCGTTTCCGTATCCAGTTACCCTAGCGAGCTTGTAATTAGACATTCCGTTTTGAATTAATTCCAAGCCTTTAGTCAAATCGAAAACGACAACATCGTAAGTTTCTTCGCTTCGGTTAACTAAGGCTTCGTAAGCTAGTTGACTAGGTGCAAAAGAAAGATGTTCATTATCGTTAAAATAAGTCGCTAGGACTAAAGAGTCACCGCTAATAGGCAAAAGGCAGTTGTAAGTCAAAGCCTTCTGGATGTAATCGCAACTAGTTAAATTTATGATTCCTAAAGTCGCTAAAAGTAAACTAATCTTTTTCATCCAATAGTTCTTCTATCAAATTTCCAATCATGTTATCAGCCTTCTTCAAGCCGAAGTTAACTAAGACAGTTTCACCTATGTCAGCAAAAGAAGTGCGATCAGCGAGTTTTCTTCCTTTCTTAAACGAAGGCGAATAGCAGATTAAAGGAACTAGTTCGCGGGTGTGATCAGTTCCCTTCCAAGTAGGATCGTTACCGTGATCTGCCGTAATCATAACCAGATCATCATCTCTGACGTGTTTAAGCATGTTTGCTAACCACCTGTCGAAATCTTCAATGTGCTTGCCGTAACCTAATGGATTTCTCCTGTGCCCGTACTCAGAATCAAATTCAACTAAATTGACAAAGCAGAGGCCTTCAAAATCATCGGATTTAACATACTCGGTAGTAATTTCCATCCCGTTTTGATCAGAGGTAGTATGTACGGTTTTACTTACACCTTGTCCATTGAAAATATCGTTAATCTTACCGACACAAGAAGTCATATAGCCGTTTTCTTTTAAAACGTCCATCGCAGTCTTTCCCGTAGGAGATAAAGCGTAATCTTTTCTATCAGAGGTGCGTTTGAAACTGCTAGCATCGCTTCCGATATAAGGTCTAGCGATGACTCTTCCGACGCGGTATTTAGGATCTAAACACAGTTCGCGGGCGATTTGACAGTCACGATAGAGCTCCTCTAATGGAATGTAAGCCGTGTTAGCAGCTATCTGCAAGACTGAATCAGCCGAAGTATAGACAATGAGCGAGCCTTCTTTGCACTGCTGCTCACCGAGTTCTTGGATGATCTGAGTTCCAGAAGCGGCACGATTGCCGATAACCTTTCTCCCAGTTCTCTTCTCTAATTCTAAGATGAGTTCTTTAGGAAACCCAGTGTCAGTAAAGGTCATAAACGGACTAGAAGTGAGTATTCCCATCATCTCCCAGTGACCGGTCATAGTGTCTTTCCCGTTTGAGGCTTCATGGAGTCTCATAGAGTAAGAATGCGGATGCGAAACAACATCAGTGCCTTTGATTTCATCTAAGTCAGCAATGCCTAAAGAGTTGAGGCAAGGGATATTAAGACCATCATTTTTTTCGGAAATGTGAGCGAAGGTGTTTGCTCCTAAGTCAGAGAAAGCTCCAGCTTTTTCATCGTCGTGACCGATACCAAGTGAATCGGTAACAATAACAAATATTCGTTTAAATTTCATAGGTACCTCCTAACAAAAATATTATACAAGAATGCTTACTTCCTCACATTTTTAAAGCTTAGCTATTCATAATTTTATCGTACAGCGAAGTAATGCGCTTAGATGAAACGTGAGTGTAAATCTCCGTAGTTTCTATTTTTACATGGCCTAACATCTGTTGAACCTGTTTCAAATTTGCTCCGTTTTCAAGCAAATGAGTCGCAAATGAGTGACGCAAGGTGTGAGGAGATATATTCATTTCTATTCCAGCTTTAGCGGCGTACTTTTTAATCTGTTTGAAAAAGTAGATGCGCGATAACGGCTTTCCTTGTCTATTTAAAAAGAGATACTTAGTTCGTGCTCCAGGATTTTTCGCTCTGATTTTGTTGACGTAAGTAGAAATAAACTCTAAGGCGTAATCGGAAATCGGGACGAGCCTTTCTTTATTGCCTTTCCCTCTAATTTTGATATACCCGTATTCAAAATTGACATTTCCCCTTTCTAAACTAACTAGTTCCGATACGCGTAAACCAGAAGCGTAGCATGTTTCTAACATAGCTCGATCGCGATATTCAGATGGGTTAGAAAGATCTACAGCCTCAAACAGAGCTTCGACTTCTTC
>JADING010000055.1 GCA_017694135.1 Candidatus Scatoplasma merdavium | reverse complement strand
TATTTTAACGCTGTAACTGCGACTGATCTAGTTCTCCAAGAAAGCGCTAAAGTGATACCAGAAAGATGGAACCAACTAGCGTCGTGGAAAATCTCATCGAAATCGAGTTCAGCCTCATTAATACGAGTTATAGCTGAGTGTTTGCGGTTATAAATAACGCGTCCTGGTCTTCCACCAAAACCTGATTCAAGAAAATAAATACCCATATTTGAAGAACCGCGAACAACATAGTCGGTCTTAACACCATGCGAACGAAGATGATCGATAGCTCCATCACCAAGTTGGTTAGGAGGGAGCTTAGAAACAAAATAGGTGTTGTGGCCAAGATGAGACAAGGAAACAATAACGTTAGCTTCCCCACCTCCGTAATTTGCTAAAAACGAACCTGCTTGATCAATGCGAGTGTAATCAGGCGGAGTAAGGCGCAACATGATTTCACCCATGGCGACGACTTTGTCTTTTCTACTATTCATACTTTCTCCTCTCGTGCGGCTTAAGAACAACCTTTTCTCCAGTATCTTTAACAATCACGTAAATATCTCTATCGGAAGGATTTATTAAAAAACCTTCTTCTCTTTTCTTATAATAGACCAGCTCTGCAGCCTTTATGTAGTCAACTAATTCAATATTAGTTGCCAAATATATTTCTTCTTCGTGATTTTTAACTTTTTGACAAGTTTCTTCCATGACGGAGAAATTGTGATTGATCGCAAATTCATAAGCGTGGCCCCAGAGATAAAACAACCCTAATTCCGTCGTTTCATCTTTAAAAAATCTCTCTAAAGTCTCATTGAGTTTTGGATCGGTATGATGAATGGTAGGATGCCATAACAAGAAGTTGTAAGGGCGGGAAAAAGAATAGGTCGAACGAGTGGTGCGCGAATATTGAATTCCCAGTTCTCTTTCAACTTCTAAAGTGTCAGCATTGTAAGTTCCATATGGATAGGCTGCTCCGCGAACATTTTGGCTAAACATATCTGAAAGAGCGGCAATATCTTTTTCAAATTCCTCTTTCTGTTCTTTCTTAGACAAAGTCTCTAAAAAAGGATGGTTAGAAGTGTGAGACGCCACTTCAAAACCGGAATAAAGGTTAACGTAATCTTTTAAAACTAAGCGCGAACAATCTATTTGATTTTTATAGATATCTTCGCGGAACTTCTCTACGCCAGAAAGGCCAGAATTAAGATTGAAAGTTCCTTTAATTCCGTACTTCCGCAAAATTTCAATAAGTCTAATATCTTGAATAACTCCGTCATCGTAAGAAGTCGTAAAGGCTTTCTTTTTAAAACCGGGGTAAGTTAATAAAAAATCCATAACAATCCTTTCTAACTTAATTATAGATAAAGCAAAGCCTAAAAGTTTATTGCCTCAGTACAAAAATAAGCTCTTTTAAATTGTAGCTTTAATAGTCGCGATAAATGTATCGATGATAAATTGAGGATCATCTTGACATCCCCTGACAATCCACTCAGTAAAAACACCTAAAGAACCATTGATAATAAAAGTTAAAAAATACGAAGAAAGAGAATCTCCAGTGTTCATTTGATTTATAAATTCATTTAAATTTATTTTCTTTTTGAAAAGATTAATCATAAGGTAAGAAAATTCCGAGCCGGTTTTAGTCAAAAGAATCTTAAAAACTCTCTGGTTATTTTTGACAAAATAGCAAATCTCTATAAGAGCTTTCTTGTATTCTCGAAATTCAAATTTGTCATATATTCCGCACAACCTGCTAGCTATCTCCGAAGCAATCGATTCAAAAACTCCGTAAATACCGCTGTAATGAGAATAAAAGGTCGAACGGGAAATAGAGGCTTTTTTAACTAATTCAACTACGCTTAGCGAGCGCAAACCATCCTTTTCAACTAAATCAATAAAGACTTTCTTTAAAGCGTAATCTTGTTCAAATAATCCATCTTTTACCATAATGAACAAATTATACACATCTGTCCATTTTTCAATCAAGATATGCTAGTATAAACTAAAATAAAATTAGAAGCTCAGTCGGAGGTTCAAAATGGAAGAAAACAAAGGAAAAGTTCTAGTTAAACTAGAGAATGTAAACAAGTTTTACGTCGTTGGCAATCAAATTATTAAAGCAAATCACAACTTGAATTTGACAATTAATCAAGGCGAATTTTGCGTGGTTGTTGGACCTTCCGGCGCTGGTAAGACTACTTTTCTTAACCTCTTAGGCGCTATGGATACCCCTTCTTTAACAGTGCCAGTTGTCAACACTGATAAGAAAGGCAAAATCAAGGTAACTGAAGGTGAAAAATTAGATACCCACATTTTTATTGGAGATCAAGATATCGCCACTTACAACGATCGCCAACTGACGAAATTTCGTCGCCAATCAATTGGCTTTGTCTTCCAGTTTTATAATCTCATGCCTAATCTAACAGCATTAGACAACGTTGAAATTGCCGCTGAACTTGTTACTAATCCTTTAAATTCCAAGGATGTTTTAAACGATGTTGGTCTGGCAGGAAGATACGATAACTTCCCTTCGCAGCTTTCTGGTGGAGAACAGCAACGCGTTTCTATCGCGCGCGCTATTGCTAAAAACC
>JADING010000054.1 GCA_017694135.1 Candidatus Scatoplasma merdavium | reverse complement strand
GGAGAGAAACAAAGGCTTGCTATTGCTAGAGCTTTAGGGAGAAACACTGAGTTAATTCTTTTAGATGAACCAACGGGAAACTTAGATAAAGAGAACTCTAAAGCAGTTATGGAACTTTTAAAAGAGCTTTGCAAAGAGAAAATGGTAATAGTAGTAACCCACGATGAAGACTTGGTGAAAGAGTACGGAGACTTTGCCTGTAAACTTGAAGATGGAGAAGTTAAAGTTATTTTAGATAATAAAAGAGAAGAAGTTGCTGCAACTAATCCTAAAGTAAATGTAGCGAAGTTTTCTTTAAAGAAACAGTTTATTTACGCATTGCAACTGATTAAAAAGCATTGGATTAGAAATCTCGCTTCGTGTTTGCTTTTAATTTTAAGTTTGACTCTGGTCCTTTTTGATATGGTGTTTGTGAATATTGATGGTTCTGAAGCGATGTATTCGTTTATGAATAAAATCAATTTAACTCAGGTCAATGTTTCATCTGTGGGATTTTCTTCTTTTTCTGGTCATACTGCAGTTTATTCAGGTGAAAAAATGAATGATGTCTTAGATAGTAAAGGCGTTACTCATTACAATTACTTTAATGCATATGTATCTAAATTAGATGATCCGAATGAGTCGACTTCATTTGATGATTTTTATACCAATCCAATTGGAGTTAACATTGTTGACACTAACGAGTTTTGCTTTAACAATAAAACTTATTTTAAGCCGCAAAAAGGCGAGATTGTTCTCACTTCTTTTTTAAATGAGATGTTGCCTAAAGATGAGATACACATCCTGCCATCTGATAGAGGAAGCGAGTTCTCTGAAGATAAGGTCACTGTAAGTTTAAAAGTTGGGGATGAAAGCTTAGAGACTGATGTTCCTTCATCTTTTGTTCAAAAATTAAGAAGCGGAGAAGAACTTGATGAAGAAGAAAAGTTAAAGGTGGACAATTTGTACGCCCAAGCTTTTATTTCTTATGAAACGTATGTTGATTGTGAAAACTCTTATTCCATTTTTAAAGGATATTATCCGGCTTTTAATGATTTCACTAAGAATACTTTAATAGGAAAAAGTTATTTAAGAAGTGAGAATGAGACTTATTTACTCGGTAATAAACCTTCTTCAGTTGAAGAGATTAGTTTATCTAAGCGAGCGGTTGATATCTATTTTAAAGATGAAGATATTTCTTCTTTGATAGGGAAAGAGGTGTCTTATTCTAAATTGGAAGATTCTTCTTATTATGAGAAAGATGCTTCTTTCACTTCACTAATTGATATGAGCAAAGTTGTTCATACAGTTAAAATAGTTGGAATAGTTGACGATCAAAATAACGAATCAATATATGTAACTGATCAGTTTATAGATAGATTTATTTCTTTAAAAGAAAAATGCTTGGATGGGATTAATGTCAATATTGAATCTTCAGATCAAATAAAAGCTTTGTTTGATAGTAACATATCATTTTCTCCTGTCGAGTTCATTCAGTTAAATAGTTTTTATCAAAGCTCTCCAGTTATGGTATTTATGAAGCAAGTGTTGAGCGTTTTATGGATTGTCTTTATTTTGTTGTTTTTAGTCGTTGTTTTATTTACATGTACTATTAGCGTTACGGAAAAAGCTAAAGAGATTGCCATTATGAAGTCTTTGGGTTTGAAGAAAAAAGAGACTTACGGGCCATTTTTAATGCAAAATGGAATTATGGCTTGTTTGGGTTTAATTTTCTGCTTTTTATTAAGCGCAGTGATTTTATCCGTTATAAATTCTAACATCGATATAGCTGCTGTAGAGACTTACAATTTCAATCTTCTTTATTTCAACTCCAAAGCTGTTATCATAACTGTTTGCTTAGGGTTTGCTCTTCCGGTTTTAGTTTCTTTAGTCCCGCTATTTAAGATTAAAAAAGTTGATGTTGCTTACGAACTTAAATCTTACTAATTTAGTTTTACTTTATTTAATTAATTACATAAAATAAAGCTGTTACAAATTATGGAATTTAAATACAAAGACATAGACTGGCGTCGTTTCTTATTAAGGCGTTATAAGGATTACAAGCTGAATGAGGAGGAGTTTGTTTGCCTCCTTTGCATTGATGATATGCTCAAAGAGAAAAAGAGATTGATTGATGCTGATGATCTTTTGACTTACATGAGTTTAGAAAGAGACAAAATAGATGAAATATTAGTTAGTCTTACTAAAAAGGGTTTTTTGTCTTTTGAAAATGAAGATGGGAATTTAACTGCTTCGCTTTCTAAATTGTTTCTGCGCATTGAGAGGGATTTTAAAGCTGATATTATTTCTTCCGCATCAAAATCTAGCGAAGAGATTCAAGATAAGATAAATAAGATTTACCCTTTCTTTGAGGAAAAGCTTTCACGTACCTTGTCCGGAAGAGAGATAGATAAAATAACTCTTTGGATGAAAGCAGGAATAAAAGAAAGCCAGATGAAAGAAGCGGTGGCAAGATTAGAAACCAATAACAAAAAGATATCTATATCTTCGGTTGAGAGAGAATTGGATAGAATTAAAAAGAGCGAAGACATTTTAGAAAAAGGATACACGACTTTCGGTGATGAAATAACTTTAGATGATAAAAGAAAGCAAGACATAATCGAAAAGAAGTGGGTGCCGACTAGCGATGACTAAAAAAGAGAAAATTGAAATTATTGATAGTGAATTAAAATCCCTCTACCATAACCCAGAGAGGTTTTTAATCGCGGGAGATGAATTTCAGTTTTTAATTGCGGTTATTCTTTCTGCTCAAGCTCAAGACAAGGTTGTAAATGTTTATACGCCTTATCTGTTTAGTAAATATCCTAATCCTCTAAGTCTTTCTAAAGCGGATTATGAAGATGTATTAAGTATTATCGCTCCAATTGGATTAGGTCAGTCAAAGGCAAAAAACATCATCGCTTTAGCTAAAGAGTTAGTAAATAAATACGATGGGAAAATCGTTCACGATTACAAGACACTTCAAAGCTTACCGGGAGTAGGGAGCAAAACTGCCGCGGTCTTTTTAGGAGAGATTGATCATCTTCCTTATATTCCTGTCGACACCCATATCAGTAGAATCGCTTACAGGTTGGGCTTAGCTGGAAAAAAGGCCTCACCTTTAAAGACAGAAAGAATGTTAGAGAAGTATTATAAAGGGGATGAACACATTGAATTTCACCGCCGTCTTATCTTGTTTGGAAGAAATATCTGTTTATCTTCTAATAAGAGAAAATGTGAAATTTGTCCGTTTAATTTTTGCAAGGAGAGAAAACAATGAAAAAATTATTAGTTGTTGTCGATTATCAAGTTGATTTTGTTACAGGTTCTTTGGGTTTTAAGGAATCTGAGTTGTTGGATGAGAAAATCGCTGAAAAGATTGAGGAATATCACCGCAAT
The DNA here is from genome assembly GCA_017694135.1 of Candidatus Scatoplasma merdavium. Classification (GTDB taxonomy): domain Bacteria; phylum Bacillota_I; class Bacilli_A; order RFN20; family CAG-288; genus Scatoplasma; species Scatoplasma merdavium. The sequence goes on along the minus strand of JADING010000054.1, from coordinate 3,660 downwards.
AACGATGATGTGGCTTTCACTTTTGATACGCATGATTCAACTTACCTTTCTACTCAAGAAGGGAAAAACTTACCGATTGTTCACTGCGTGAAAGGAACAGAAGGACACGAGCTTTATGGAAAGGTCAAATTCGCTAAAAAAGAATGTGATTTAATCTTTGAAAAGACATCTTTCGCTTCGAGAAAACTATATGATTACCTTTTGACTCATCCGTATTCTCAAATTGAACTTTGCGGAGTTGTTTCTGATATCTGTGTCATTTCTAATGTTGTAGTTTGTAAGTTGGCTCAAGAAGAAACACCTATTAAAGTCGATTCTTCCTTAGTAGCTTCATCGTCGAAAATTAAAAAAGACTCTTCTATTGAAATAATGAAGAGTCTCCAAGTTGAAGTTATTTAGTTTCTTCTTTTTCTTCTTCGAGATTTTCTGTTAAGTCATTAATGCTAATATTCTGTTTTTGCTTTTGATGCTTTTTTAGTTTGTCAAAGTCTAGCAGGTACCAAACGATAATAATGATTTGGAAAATGGCCGCAATGAGATAAAGATACCAGATGTTTTCAGCAACCGTTGTTAGGCAGCATACAAGACTTAAGGCCGTTGACCAAGTTAAACCAGAAACTATTATTAGATTGTAAATTCTTGCTCCCCAGAGATTATTAAAAACCAGTGCGACAATAAACGAGATTGGTATAGCTACAATAAAAGCTAAGTAGGAATCTAGCTGCTTAGGAGCAATAATTTCCATTAATACGTATGAAATCATAGCTAATAACCAAACTAATAAAACTGATAGCATAGCTATAACCAAACGATTCCGTGTGAAAGTGTAGAATTTTTCAATCGATGTTTCTTGATGCAGCAAATCTTCAAGTTCAATACCCAAAACTTCAGCAATTAAACGCATGATGTAAACATCAGGTAGAGCTTCACCTCTTTCCCACTTGCTCACCGCTTTATCAGAGTAGTGAATTTTGTCTGCAAGTTGTTGTTGAGTCATGTTGGCTTGTTTGCGGTATTTCACCAAGTTTTTTGCAACGATAGATTTAATATTTGGTATTTTTGTACTCATACATTGTAATTTTACTTTTAATTATTAGGCTTGTAAAGTCTCTCTACTGCCAGTAGAGTTCAGTAGAACCACTTAATTTTCGGTAGATTTCTGCATATTTTAATCGTGTAGAGACTCTACTTGATGTTTTATTTAAAATACGTTTGAAACCTGGAGGTTCTTTAGGTATGAAATTTAAAATTGTTGTTGATTCTTCTGCTAATTTGCTTCCTGATTACATTTCTGATTCGGAAGTTGGTTTTGAAGTTGCTCCTTTAACTATTCGCATTGGTGATAAAGATTTTATCGATAATGAAAACTTAGATATTAAACAAATGTTGGATGCTCTTTCTTCTTTCAAAGGGAAGGCTACTACATCTTGTCCATCTCCTCAGTCTTTTTTAGAAGCTTATAACGGAGCTGAAAACGTTATTTGCATTACTATTTCTTCAAAGTTATCCGGAACATTTAATTCAGCCTTTGTTGCCGCTACCGAAGCTAAAAGCAAGGTTCATGTTGTCGATTCAAAAGGAACTTCAGGAATGATGGTTCTTTTAGTTGATAAAGCTTATGAGCTTATTAAAAAGGGCTTGAGTTTTGAAGAGGTCAGCCATGAACTTGATGAGTTTCAGAAAACTCTCAATCTTTTCTTTGTATTAGATTCTTTCGACAATCTAGTTCGCAACGGAAGAATGAGCAAGATTGTTGCTTTTATTGCTTCTAAGGCTTCTATTAAGCCTCTTTGTGTAGCAAATGACGGTGAAATTAAGGTTTATAAAAAACTTCGCACAATGAAAATGGCTACTAAAGCTTTGGTCGATGATATGAAAGATTTATTTAAAGATCAAGATATAACTCAAAGAGATTGCGTAGTTACTTGTATTCAAGGTGAAGAAGAAGGCGAAAGAGTCAAACAAATGATTGAAGAAACTTACTCTTTCCGTTCTGTTCGTTTAGTTTCTCACCGTGGCCTTTGTGCTTTTTACGCTTTGCCTGGTGGCATTATTGTTAGTTTCTAATGGTTTTTAACTGAGGAATATAAAAAACAAGGGACACCTCATATATTAATTCTGTTACCAAGTGGAATTTATCTTTTAGTTATATGATTTTTATTAACTTAAATATCTTTCTTGTTTTCTCAGCTTTCTAGTTTATAATTAAAACGGATATGGAACTATTGAAGCCTTTGCTCCAATCGGCTAAAAACTTGTTGTTTTTAGATTTAGAAGGGACGCAGTATACCCACGAAATTATTGCTATTGGTGCTGTGCTAGTAAGCTGCGATGAAAAGTATGTTCCTTATGGGGAAGTTAAGACATTTAAGCGTTACTGCCTGACTAATTCTTCTATTGGTTCGGTTATTAGAACAATGACTGGAATCGATGAGAAGTTTTTGAAGCAGAACGGAATTAGCTACCGCCAAGCTCTTGTCGAGCTCAATGATTTTCTTTCTACTTCTACTAGATCTTTAAAGATTCTCGTTTATGGAAACAACGATGCTAAGATGGTTAAGACATCTTATAAAGTTTTAGAAAACCCTCTGCCTTTTGAGACTAACTTTACTAATTTTTTAATTAACAATATTGTGGATATTGAGAAGGTTCTGAATTTCTTTTTGCGCGGCAAGCGTTCCGATATGCTTTCTTTAGTCCATTTGAGACAGCTTCTTGAACTTCCTTCAAATGGGAAAGCTCACGATCCGCTTAACGATGCAAAAGACCTTTACGATATATACAAAGCTTTTGTTTCTGACAAAGAGAGGATGAAAAGGACTTATCGTTCCTTGCTTAAAAACGCCGATTTAGTTCCTTCTCCGATTGTCAGTATCATCTATGATTTGCTGAATGGTAAATCGGTTACGCCTGAGGATTTAGAGCGCTGTTTGGACAATTATTTCGCATGATCAAATATCCGAATGGCAAGGTATATATACCTCCTAAAAGAGATCTTACTAGCGAAAACAAGCCTGTTAAAAATATATTTAATGCAGCAAACCGCGGCATGGGATTAGAAGAAGACATCAATCTTTCTAACGAGTATTACAACAATCTAGGACTCTGTTTAATTTATAAAAGACCCACCCCTGTCCGCATTGTTAAATGTGATTATTCGTCTTCTAGAAAGATTACAGAAGCTTATTTTTCTGAGAAATCAACTACGGATTACAACGGAGTTTACAAGGGCAGATATATGGATTTTGAAGCTAAAGAGACTGAGTCAAAGACATCTTTTTCTTATCACAATATTCGCCCTCAACAAATTATTCATTTAAAAAGTGTCATTAAGCAAAATGGCATTGCTTTTTTCATTGTGAGAATGAAGTACTATTCAGAAACTTATCTGCTTAAATGCGAAGATTTGTTTGCTTACATGGAATTAAACTCACGGAAGTCTCTTCCTTATTCTTTTTTAAAAGAAAAAGGATATTTAATTAAAGAAGGATATTCTCCGCGCTTAGAGTATCTATCAGCGGTCGATAGAGCATTTTTCAATTAAACGTATATAATTTATTAAAGAAGGAGGAAATATGCCTTTAAATCTAAAACTTGATTCTAACAAGATTTTGCACAAGCAGTTTGAAGGGAGTAAACCCGGTTACAATTCTCTTCAAG
>JADING010000053.1 GCA_017694135.1 Candidatus Scatoplasma merdavium | reverse complement strand
ATTCTGATTACCGTTGCGTTTCTTCAATTAAAAAAAGCGAAGAGATTTTAAAAACAAATAAGTGTAAGATCTTATTTGGAGATTATAAGAAAGTTATACATTCTTCCGATTTGGAGCACATTAATTTAATTTTTCTTGACCCGCCTTATAATAAAGATATAAATTGTTCAATCTTAGAAGAACTATTAAATTCTAAATTGGTTTCTGATATCTTTACTGTAGTTGCCGAGCAAGAAAAGGAACTGGAAGATGTTGCTGGTTACGAATTAAAAAAATATTCTTATTCTTATAAAAAAGTTGGAATTTATACGAGGAGAAAATGATGAAAATAGCTTGTTATCCTGGAAGTTTTGATCCTTTTACTAACGGACATATCGACATTGTCATGCGCTCTTTGAAGCTTTTTGACAAGCTTTATATTATCGTAGCGGAGAATTCTACTAAATCGGGTCACTACTTGTTTACTACCGATGAAAGAATTCAAATGATTAAAGAAGTCTTTAAAGACGAAAAGAGGATTGAAGTTATTAAAGGCGATGGTCTGACAGCTTATCAGGCTAAGAAACTCAATTGTTTAGCTATTATTCGCGGTTTGAGAATGGTTTCAGATTACGAATATGAGGTTCAGTATTCATCGATTAACCAATATTTAGCCAAAGATGTCGATATGATTTTCTTGATGTCGCGAAAAGAGTTTTCGTTTATCTCTTCTTCTCGCGTTAAAGAAATTTACGCTTATGATGGCGATGTATCGGCTTTGGTTCCTGAGGCTGTTTATTCGGCTATGATAAAAAAGAGAGAAAATAGAAATGAAAAATAAGTTTAAGTTAGTTTTATTGAGCGGTCTAGTATTGTCTTTAAATTTAGTATCTTGTGATACTGATAATAATGATTCTTCAGATATTTCATCCAGCGTTGAATCAGACACTTCTTTTCACTTTAAGGAAGAAAGCAAGACACTGTATATTGGTGAGCAATACAGAACTCACCTTGTAAACGCCTCAGGAAAAATTCTTTATCAAGTTGATTCTAACTCTGTGAGCGTTGATGAAAATGGAGTTGTTTTAGCTTTGCAAGAAGGGACAGCTTTACTTACAGCTACTGACGAAAACGGAAACACCGACTCAATGAGAATTGAAGTTGTGAAGAATGAGAATCCTTTAGTTAATGTTACAGTTTTTGATTCGAAAGTCGAAGTTGGTGAACATGCTGTTTTTCTCCTAGGCTTTTCTTCTAAAGTCCCGGAAGAGGAAAGAAACAACTACCGCATAGTCATTTTAAGCGGTGCTAATTTAGTTGAAGTAGATGAAAATATGCAGGGTTTTACCTGTTTAGCTCCTGGTGTAGTTCACTTTGTTTTTTCTAATGGGATTCATGTCTCTGAAGATGTGAGTGTCGAGATTGTACAGTATTCTTACAAGGGTGTAACAATTCAATCTTTTGTCGTTACTTCTTCTTCAGGAGACTATTCACTTAGAAAAGGGGAAACTATCGAGCTAACAGGATCTGTAGATGGGATTTCTATTGCAGATTCAAGTTTGAATTACAAGCTTGTTAAAGGTGGAGAGGTCGCATCAATCGATTCAAACGGAATCTTAAGTTTAAAAGATACAATCAATCAAGTAACGGATATTGAAGTTGAAGTTACTTATAAAAACAGCGTTTCTCAGACTGTTGAAATTGTTGGCTACCCTTCGGATTTGATTGAGCCTAATTCTATAAGTATATCTTCTGAAAAGGATACTTTTAATATCAATGAAGAGCTGCCTGTTAAAGTTAGTTTTGCTTCTTCTTTGGCAAGCGAAGATGGATTGTATAAGGATTACTATTTTGAAGTTACTAGCAATCCTCAAGCGGTGCGAATTACTTCCAATGGCTTAGTTGGAGTAAAGATAGCTCAGATCAAGGTTGTGGCGAAATTAGGCAATCTCACTTCTAACGAACTTACCTTAGAAGTTACGAGTAGGGAAGATCCTTATTTAAATGTCGATGAAGATGAGTTTTATCAAGATTACTATATGGCATCAACTTATGAAGATGCGGTGTATAGAACAAGGCATTATTTGATGTCAGGAGATACTTCTCCACAAGACCAAGCTCCGACAATTTCTTCTTACCAACCGAAAGATAACGGCAAGCTAATGAGAAATACTTCACTTACTTATTCGGATTATGATGAAAATGGTGATCCAATCGCTTATACCGTTGTAGATGAAGTGGGGGATCCTATTTATACCATTTTTAAAGATGCGGCTTACACAACTTTGCAAGATGTCGCTGCGTATGTTTTCGCTTTTAACGATATACCGGCAAATTATATCCAAGGGAAGCACGGCAATCCTTCAAATAATCCTTGGCACAAGTGGTTAAGGTGCAATCAGTCTAATTTCTCTGGTTCAACTACTTCTTATCCTTACGAACCAGCTCTGCCTGATATTTCCGGTATCGGCGGTGATCTACATTATTATGAAATCGATATTGGTACAACGGGAACTAGTACCGATCCTTCATATATGCCGCATGAATACAACGATGGAAAGAATATTGATAGAGGTGCAGCGCGTATTGTTTACGCGTCTTACCGCAAATACGATAATGAGTTGTCCCCAAATGAGAGATACGTTTTTTATACTTACAACCACTACAATGACTTCCAAGAGTATTTAAACTACTACAATGGCTGGGGTGAAATGTTTGGTAATATCACAGGTGGTGGGGAAATGAGTTCCCATGAGAATTACAATCCCACTCCGTATCCTGAGGTTGTTTATTCTGATTTTAGAAATTAAATTGTTTGTTTGAAAAAGGAACAACAAATTAAAAAACACTTAGTTAAAGAACGTTTCTGAGAGGTACCCCAAATCCTAGACATTAGGAAAGGGGTACTTTTTAATGAAATATTCATGGAAATTCAAACTTGAATGCGTCGACAAGTATAAAAATGGTGAATATATTGCGACACCTGGAAAAACTAAGAATCAGCGCACAACATTTT
>JADING010000052.1 GCA_017694135.1 Candidatus Scatoplasma merdavium | reverse complement strand
CTTCTACATAAAACAAAATAATTGCGCAGTCTAATTGTTATAATGATTACGTAATAATAGTATCAAACTGCGCAAAAATATTTATTTTTTAAAAAGTGCGCAGTATAATATTATTGTAATAAGTGGGGTATTTATGATAATACGTGAAAAATATTTAAAGCAAATAAGACCTTTTTATGACAGTGACTTAGTCAAAATAATAACTGGTATAAGAAGATGTGGTAAATCGATTATTCTAAAAACAATATATGATGAAATTAACCGTATCTCTTCAAATACAATATATTTAGATTTCGAAGACGCTACTGATTTAAAAAAAGTAGATTCTGCTGATTTGTTGTTAAATTATGTTGAACAAAATAAAAAAGATGGAAAATGCTAATTTATTATCTGAAAATATCTGAAAAGAAAGATAACTAACTGGTAACAGAAGAACTTAATAATCTCGCATAAGAGGGATCAGAATTTGTTAATTTCACAACTGCTTTTTAAGATTCAAAGAGAATTTCTTGTTTTTAAAAGACTTAGAGATGATTATTTTGAATAAATAGTATGACACTTGATGGGTTGTGTTCTATTTAAGCTAAACTTACTACTATTATTATTAAAGTACGTAAGGCAGTTAAAAGAAGTTAAAAACAGATAATATTAAAAAGAAAGACTTAATTATGAAAAACATTGAAATTAGAAAATATAAAAGTGAAGACTTAAATGAGGTAATTGAACTTATTATTGAGTCAATTAATAGTATTGAAGATAAGTTTTATAATAAAACTCAAAAAGAGGCGTGGATAAAAAACATTTCTAAGAATAAATTAGGAAAGACATTTTTAGCTAATTATTCTTTAGTTGGGACAATAGATGAAAGTATTGTTGGTATTGTTGATATAACTGAAAACAACTACATAAATATGTTGTATGTAAAACCTTCTTTTCAAAATAAGGGAATTGCTTCTTTACTACTTAAAAACGTTGAAGAATACGCTTTAAAAAGAAAAGGGGATATAAAGGTAGACGCTTCAGAAAAAGCAAAGAGCTTTTTTATCAATCACGGTTATAAACAAGTGTCTAAAAATGAAGTTATTAGAAGCGAAATATCTCTAAATAATTACACCATGGTTAAAATTGAAAATTGATCTTGAGTATTAATACCCGCTCAATTAAATAGAATAAAATCATATTTACTTATTAATTTCTTGTGGTTTTTATAATTTTGTAAACGTTTTCATTTCGATTCTTTTATTGTCAGATCATAAAAATAACAAGGTTTAATCGATGATTTTTGAAAAAATGCGCTTTTTAAATGAAAACCATCTAGATTTCTCACTTGAAACAATAAAATTAAAGAGTATCATTTAATGCCGGAGGTTATTTTATGTTAGATTCATTTAACATGTTAGTGGATTTACCCGTTGCTTCTGCGAGTGAACAACAAGCATATTTGCTCTTGCTTCCTTTAGCAATGATTTTGTTTTTTGCTAAAGTTTTATCTTTGGGATTTAAAAAGATTAAGCTTCCTGAAGTTTTAGGTTACTTAGTTGCCGGTTTGCTTCTCGGCTTAATTATTTTAATTCCAAATCAACATATCTTTACTGATTACACTATGGAAGGTATCAATGACCTTGCTAAGATTGGTGTCATCTTGTTGATGTTTATGGCTGGTTTGGAGACTGATTTAAATAAGATTAAGTCTGTCGGTTTAGCTTCAATAGTGATTACTAGCTTAGGCGTTATTGTGCCAATGGGCTTTGGCTGTTTAATTTCATGGGCCGTCTTAGGTTCTGATATTCACGAGGCTTTATTCTATGGTGTAATTTTAACCGCTACTTCGGTTTCAGTTACGGTTGCTACTTTGAAGGAGTTAGGGAAGTTAGATTCCAAAGCTGGTACATGCATCGTTTCTGCCGCTATTTTAGATGATGTTATCGGTATTATCTTGCTTTCTTTAATCATTACCTTGGATGGTGGTTCTGGAGATGTGACTTACGTTTCTAACGCAGCCTGGAACATGGTTATAACTATCTTAGTTATGATTTCATTCTTTGTTTTGGCTATTGCCTTGGCCTTCGTTGTTAGAATTGTTTTCCATTGGTTAGATAAAAAGTATCCTCACCATCGCCGTATTCCTATTTTTGCCTTTGTTTTGTGCTTCTTGTATTCCTACTTTGCTCAGAAGTTCTTCCAAGTCGCTGATATCACTGGCGCTTACGTTGCTGGTTTGACATTATCTTGGATTGGAACTGATTCTCGTGATTATATCGACAAGCGCACAGAAACAAGCGCCGCTTTGTTCTTTACTCCTATTTTCTTCTGCTCCATCGCTTTCCAAATGTATACTGGAGATATGGATTTTTCTGATACTACTTTCATTCTCTTTGGTTTCCTTTGGGTACTTTTGGGCTTACTTGGAAAATTCATCGGTGCTGGTGCCGGTTCACTTATGTGCAAGTTCTCTTTAAGAGATTCCGCTACTGTTGGTACTGGTATGATGGCTCGCGCCGAAGTCGTTATCGTTTCGGCTCAGAAGGGTGTTGACTCGGGTATTGTCAATCCGGCAATCATGCCGTTCACTTTAATTCTTATCTTAGTCTCTTCTTTGATTACTCCTATCATTCTTAAATTGTTAAATAAGAATGACAATACACCTAATGATGCCATCAAAGAAGTTCCGCAAGAAGCTAGTGAATCTCAATAAAAGAGAAGCAATTTAATTTATCCGCCTCATTGATAGGCGGATTTTTATTTGGAAGAAAATAATAAAAGTTTGTTAATTGGGATTGCTAATAGCGCTTTCAGGGTGTATTATTTAAATGTAATTTCGGAAAGGAAAAACGTATATGAAAAAAAGTGTTTTGCTTATTGGCGTCCTCGCTGTGGCATCTTTGAGCTTAGCTGCTTGTGATGATGATACGCAGACTAGCTCTTCAGAAAGTTCGGGAAGCAGTACTGAAACATCTTCCTCTACTTCTACTTCTTCTGTCTCATCTGGTTCTTCTGTCTCATCTGGTTCTTCCGTCTCCTCTGATTCATCGTCTTCATCCTCATCTTCTTCCTCTTCAGTAGAAGAAGATCCGATGGATACGTTAACTAAAGCCTTAGAAAAAGATTATTCTAATTCTACCGCTATAGGTGAAGTTAATGTGACTGACGGAGAGTCTTCGTTTGTCGTTTACAATTACAACGGTTACAACGTTGTTGATGATCGAATTACCGATGATAATACCTTGCTTTACTATCACGATTATGAAGGTGAATCATACCTTTATTTTGATGATAACTATGGCAATGGAGCTGGCTGGTTAAATTACGGCTATATGGATTCTCCATTAGGATTAGAAAACACCTACTGGAATTACCGTACCGCTATTGCTGCCATTGATGAAACTGATTTCACTTATTCTTTAGGTACTTATCAGCTTAGTGATGAAGCTACTGAAGAATTTGTCGCTAATGTTTTAGGCGGTTATGCATTGACTGGTGAATTAGCCTTAGATATCGAATATTGCTATATTGTTTTAGCGGATGAATACATCTCGCAGATCGTCGGTGTTATTGATGATAATTCCTATGTTAGAGTTACTCTTACTGATGTTGGCTTAACTAATCCCGGTTTCACCAACTTACCTCCGGAACCTACGGAAGATAACATCATGACTTACGAAGAGTATTCAGGAACTACTCCGGTTGATAAGACTGTTAATTCTTTGTCTCTCAGTCTCAAAGATGGAGCCACTACTAATTTGGAAATTGAAGATGAAGTCAATCTCTATTTAGAAATCAATCCTTACGAAGCTTTTGACGCTAATTCGGATGTTACCGCCTTAGTTTCTTCTGATCCTAGTGTTATCGACGTTTCCTACGATTACGATGACAACGAAAACGATAACAAGAAAGTCTTAAAGATTACAGCCTTAAAAGAAGGTCAAGCTGATGTTTATGTTGAAGTCACTAACCCTGATGATACTAAGGTAAAGTCAAACACACTCCACTTTACTGTTGCTCCGTTAGCTGGAGATACCTTAGTTGGTGAAAAAGTTTATGATCTTTCCTTTGTCAGTGTTAGCGGTGAAGACGAAAATCAAACTGTCAGTGTTACTAATGCTGTTCAGGGCAAGGCCGTTGAAGCTAGAGGTACAAAACTAGAGATTGCTGATCCTAATTACGGTGATAATAAGTTTGACATTAACAAAAACATTTTAAAAATGGATCCGGATGGAATTCCTTACGGACTTGAATCAACTTTAGAATTAGATTTCCGCAACCAGGAAGTTTCTGGTATTGCCTTTGATTACGGCTTGATATTTGAAAGCCATGAAAAAAATATCAAGTACTTATCGTCAGTTTTAATCCAAGTCCAAGAAGACGATGGAAGCTGGACTACTGATAAGGATGTCACTGAGCAGGTTAAAGAAGATATTTCTGGCGTTAATCTCAAACACTTGCAAGTTCAGTTAACTAAACCTGCTAACAAGGTTCGCATCGTAATTGATTCTAATTACTCCGGTGCTCCGATTTCATTTGGTATGCAGTCATTGCGCGCTTACGCTGATGAAAACTGCTCTTCAACTGTCGCCCCAGATGTCGATTTAACAGACATTGTCTTAAATGAAACTTACACAGTTGAAGAAGGAAAAACTGTTGCAGTTGTTCCTGGATTAGAACCTAGCGGTGCTAACGATGTCACTTTTACTTATGAAGTGGAGGATACTTCTATCGCTACAGTAAATACTGAGGGTGTTCTAACTGGTGTTGCCGAAGGTAAAACCACTTTGACTGTCAAAGCTACACAAAGAGGTAAAACTCTAACTAAAACAGCTGAAATTGTTGTTACTCCAGCTTACAAAGTACTTGAATCTATCGAATGTACTAACGGAGAAGACGGCAAGGTTCGTTATGAAGTTGATGAGATCGGTTTAGATACAACATTTGAACTTGATATCGTGATTAATCCTGAAGGTGCTGAAGATGTTGAACTTTCTTACAGCTCATCTAACACTGCGGTATGTACTGTTACTGATGGCGTAGTTACCATGTATAAGACACCTGGCACTTCAGAAGTAACGATTAGAGCAACACAGGGGGAAGTTAGTGTATCAACAAGCATCATAGTTGAAATTTACGAAGATCTTCCAGAAGCATTACCTAGTGAGTACATCGGAACTTTCGTTGGTAATTACGAATATGGTGGCGAGCTTGAGTTGACTGTTGTTGATGTCAACACTATCACTTTAAAAGTGAATGAAGATGAATATCAGGCAACCTATGCTGGTGCGACTACAAAAACCGAGTTTGAATACACTACTGAAGGTGGAACATCTATTATCTTAATTCTCGGCGATACTTCAGACACCATCAATGTCAGAAGCGCTGATTTAGATATTTATCCTACTCATCCAGAAACTTTGGAACGATTAGTTAATGTTGAATCTATTGAAATTACTAATGGTGAAGAAGTTACTGTTGCCCCAAATACTACTCTTCAAATTAACGTGACTGTCAATCCTACTAACGCGACTTACGCTAATGAGATTACTTATGAAACTGAAGATCCTGCAATCGCCACGGTAGATGAAAACGGCCTAGTTACTGGTATAGCTGCTGGACAAACTACTTTGACTGTTACTTGCGATGGTAAAACTGATACCATTCTTATTAAAGTTGAAGGTCAGGGAGTTGATATATCTTTCTTAAACGGAACTTGGACTAATGGCGATGATATTATTACCATTGAAGATGGGACACTAACTTTTGTCAATGATGGTACTAACGGTATGTTTACCGATTGTTCATATGTCTTTAAAAAGATGGAAAACGAGCAGTATGTATTTGAGGAAACTACAGGGTATTATTATTTTGATTTATATCTTACTTTAAATGATGATGGATCAATTGAACTTGAATGTCCTGACTTTGGAACTTATTGGTCTAACCTTGTAAAAGAAGCTTAATTAACAAAATGCCGCTACAAATAGTAGCGGCTTTTACTTTACTTTAATAGGTGAAAATAATAGTATAAATACGTACGACGAAGGGGAGCTATTTAGCTGAGAGGTTATTGAGTTAACGACCCTTGACCTGATCTAGGTAATGCTAGCGTAGGTATCGTGTATCGCATTTTTTTTAGATATACAATGTCTATTTTACCTAGTAGCGAACTCTCGTCTACTAGGTTTTTTAATAGGAGGAAAGTATGAGAAACCAACAGAAAGTCGTAAAGACAATTGCTGAAGTAGCAATATTTGCTGCTTTAGGGTTTGTTTTAGATGCGATTCAAGGCGCTTATTCTGATCCGCTTTTTCCTAACGGTGGATCGATAGGCATCGCATTAGCATGCGTGTTCATCATGTCTTTTAGAAGGGGAACTATCGCAGGTGTTGCTACAGGTTTAATTATGGGTTTACTAGACCTGTTAGATGGCGTTTATGTTGCTCCTTTAGCTGACAACGCGGTCAAAGCCTTTGCTCAGGTGGCTTTGGATTATTGGATTGCCTATCCTTTGGCTGGTTTAGCTGGCTTAGTAAGAAGATTTGTTAAGCAAGATGCTATGACTTTACAAAGAAGTTTGTTTATTTGTTTAGGTTGCTTTATTGGTGGAACATTGAAGTTTTTATCGCATTTCTTAGCTGGTGTTTTATTTTGGCCTTCAACTGGATGGAACATTGAATCAGCTACTTTATTCTCGTTTGTTTACAATCTCGCTTACACCTTACCTTGCGTAATTCTTTCTGGAGCAATCGTCGTTTTAATCAATGTATTCCAGCCTAAATTGCTAGTTAATCCTGATGGATTAGTCTTGAAAAAGAAGGAGAACTAAATATGAATAAGATTAAAAACTACATTTATCCATCTCTAATGAGTTTAGGTGGATTAACAGGATTAATTTACGGCTTAGTTATTTATTTTCAATCCATATCTAGTTACGATGGGGGATTTGAAGCTAATATGGATTCTATCGTTATTTCCTTTGCTTCTTTAATTGTCTTAGGATTTGGAATTTATGGTTTGATCTTGTTAATTCAGAATAAAGAATACAAAGGATACGCGCTAGATTTTGCTGTTGCTATCTCATTGTTTGTCGTATTTGGATATTTGTTATCAAATTACATTTCGGCTTCACTTGAAAACGAAGCTTACGGAGATACATTCACTGCTCTGACATGTATCGCATCTCTTTTCTTGGCGCTTGGCTTTGGATTTAAGGCTTATTATTCAAGCGTTAGCAAAGAAAATTAAGTTTGCTAAATAAACTGCTTAACCCTGGTAATAGTCGTGTTTTACCAGGGTTTTTTAGCTTTTATTAAGTTTAAACAAAGAATTAGTTACCATTATTAATAAATAATCTGTAAGTTAAAAATAATGTTAAAAATTTTGTGAATATCTGTGATAGTTAATTAAATTAGATTAGAAGTGTTTACAAAATGACTGATTAAAAAATCAATTACCATCGGTCTTTGACACGATATATCATCTTGTTTTTGAAGCATGTTGCTTCCAAAAGTCTTATCTTTTGCTCAATGTTTTTTGCTGTCAGT
>JADING010000051.1 GCA_017694135.1 Candidatus Scatoplasma merdavium | reverse complement strand
TACATTTACGGGATTATCGGAGCTTTAATCTTAGGCATCGGTATGTGTTTAGCGATGGAAGTTATCGGAAGCGGAACAACAATGATGGTCTTAGGAATCATCATCGGCATTCTCGGCATCATCATGGTGTCAACTAACTACCCTATATACAAATCTTTTCTACAAAAAAGAAAAGAAAAATACGCTTCAGCCATAATTTTAGCCTTAAACAAAGACAAATAAATCAAATTTTAGATATTGATATTAAAGTATAAGTATTTAATTATAAGCAGTTGATTAACCTCTAGTTCGGACTTACTTTAAAATATTTTCTCTAATGCCTGTAAAGAAGAACAAAAGTATCTAATCTAACCATAAGAAAAAGGATGGACTAATTACTAATCCATCCTTTTAAGTTTAATTTAGAAATCGTAATCGGATTCAAGAGAAGAAGTCTCTTCCTCTTCCTCGAGCTCAGATTCACGGGAATTCTTAATATAAGGGTTGCTATCTAAAGTTTCTTCAGTAGTATCACCGTAGAAACCAGTACCAGCCGGGATAAGCTTACCGATCATAACGTTCTCTTTCAAGCCGTGGAGATGATCGACTCTACCCTTAACTGCCGCATCTGTTAAAACACGAGTGGTTTCTTGGAATGAAGCGGAAGACAAGAAGGAATTGGTATCCAAGGCAGCCTTAGTAATACCTAAGACAATCGGACTTCCAACCGCCGGACGCTTACCTTCTAATAAGACTTTATTGTTAGCAGAAGTGAAATCGACGATATCGACTCTCGAACCAGGCAACAAATCAGTGTCACCAGATTCAATAACGAGCATCTTTCTAAGCATCTGCTTAGCGATAACTTCAATGTGCTTATCAGAGATGCCAATACCTTGGTTGCGATAAACCTTTTCGACTTCTTCTAACAAGTAGGCTTCAACTTCGCTAACCGAAGTAGCAGCCAATAACTTCTTAGGATCAATAGCACCAGAAGTGAGCTTTTGGCCAGCTTTAACGCGTTGGTTAACCTCAACGATGACATTCGCGTGAGCGTTAGTGGTGTAAGTCTTTTCTTCGTAGACTTCGATTCCACCTTTGTTAAGATTAACTTTATCGTTAACGATAGTAATATCGTAAATCTTCTTATCTTTATCGTGAGTCTCAATAGCGCTGACGTAACCAGGAATATCGCTAATTAAAGCCTCACCTTTAGGGTTACGAGCTTCTAAGACTTCCTGAACACGCGGGAGACCTTGAGTGATATCGTCAGAACCAGCAACACCACCAGAGTGGAAGTTCTTCAAAGTGAGCTGAGTACCAGGTTCACCAATAGATTGAGCTGCCATAATACCAACAGCATCGCCAATTTGAGCCAAACGGCCAGTAGCTAAGTTGCGTCCGTAGCAGTGGACACAAACACCATCTTTGGTTTCGCAAGTAAACAAAGAGCGAATCTCAACCTGTTTGATGCCAGCTTTGACAATTTCTGAAGCTTGATTCTCTGAAATCATTGTATTAGCAGGAACAATGACTTCGTTGGTAGAAGGATTGATAACATCGTGAACGGTGAAACGCCCGATTAATCTTTCTTCTAAAGAAACGATAACCTCAGGATGTTGACCCTTGATATCATCATCCGGATGAGCTTCTCTCGACATAATGTCAGAAACAATAATACCGTGGTCACAGCCGCAGTCTTCTTCCCTGACAATAACATCGTGAGAAACGTCGATTAAACGTCTAGTTAAATAACCAGAGTCAGCGGTCTTTAAGGCTGTATCTGTACCGGTCTTACGCGCACCGTGAGTAGCAGTAAAGAACTCGGAAACAGTCAAACCATCTCTAAAGTTCGAAAGAATAGGAATTTCAATAGCCGAACCATCTGGTTTAGCCATTAAGCCCTTCATACCAATCAACTGAACGAAGTTAGTTAACTTACCACGAGCACCAGAAGCGGACATAATGAAGACCGGGTTATTGGTTTCGTGAGAAATAAGGGTTTTAACGCGGTTCGAGACTTCGGAAGAAACTCTCTGCCATTCTTGAACAACGCGGTTGTATCTTTCTTCTTCAGAAAGTTCACCTTCATCAGCTTGTTCACGCCACTTGTTGATCTTTTCGTTAGCTTGATCAAACAGTTGCTGTTTATCAGCTAAAGGCGAGGTCGAACCATCGGAAGTTTTAGCGGAAATATCCGAGAGAGCAACAGTGATACCAGAGATAGTTGAATATTCAAATCCGAGGTTCTTAATTGCGTCTAAGATATGAGAAGTCATCTCCGCGTGGTAACGGTAGAAGAGTTCGGTAATAATATCGGTAATTTCATCTTTAGAGATAGGCTTGTGAAGCGGAGTGGCTTCAATAGCTTCTACTAAATTAGTTCCGTAAGGAACAAACCCAGCCGGAAGATAGTTCTCATCAGTTTCAATTAAAGAAGGTTGACCGTTGTGAGTAAACTTGCAATCTTCTGCCCCGTTGATATACGGGAAATCTTCAGGGTAAATAGAGTTAAAGATGAGCTTACCAGGAGTAGTTAACAAGTAAGAAGACTTCATCGCTTTATTGAAGTAGTTCTTCTTTAAAGATGAAGCGCGGATAGCGATGCGAGAATGCAAGGAAACATCGTGGTTGAAGTAAGCCAACATAACTTCGTTGTAGTCTTTAAAGACCTTACCTTCCGAAATTATGTAATTGTCGTAATGTTTCGCTTCTTCTTCATCGTTGTGCTGACGGTAATATTTGGCGCGTTGAGAGAGACCGGCTTTGTCTTCTTCCATTGTCAAATAGTAGTTACCAAGCAACATATCCTGGGAAGGAATACAGATAGGTTTACCATCTTTCGGACCCAAGATGTTGTGATTAGCGATCATCAACTCGATAGCTTCCTGCTGAGCCTTCTTTGACAAAGGAACGTGAACAGCCATCTGGTCACCATCAAAGTCAGCGTTAAATCCGGTACAGACTAACGGGTGAAGACGAATGGCGCGTCCTTCGACAAGTTTCGGGCGGAAAGCTTGAATACCTAAACGGTGCAAAGTCGGAGCGCGGTTAAGCAAAACCGGATGCTCAGAAATAATTTCTTCAATAGCATCAAAGACCTTTTCATCTAGCTGGTCAATCATTGTATCAGCCTGTTTGCGGGTTGAAGCAACTTTGTCAGCCATGAGCTTACCAGCGATAAACGGACGGAATAAATTGATAGCCATTTCACGAGGAATACCGCATTCATCCATGTTCAAAGTAGGACCAACAGCGATAACCGAACGGCCAGAGTAATCGACACGCTTACCTAAAAGGTTCTGTCTGAAACGACCTTGTTTACCTTTAAGCTGGCTGGAAAGAGACTTAAGCGGGCGATTTCCACCACCGGTAACCGGCTTAGAACGGCGTCCGTTATCAATCAAAGCGTCAACAGCTTCTTGAAGCATACGCTTTTCGTTAATGGTAATGATCTGCGGAGCGCGAATATCGATGAATTTCTTCAAACGATTATTACGCATAATAACGCGGCGATAAAGATCGTTTAAATCTGAAGCAGCGTAACGTCCTCCATCGAGCGGAAGCATCGGACGAAGGTCAGGCGGCATAACCGGAAGGATAGTTAAAACCATCCAAGAAGGATCGTTTTTAGAGCGGCGGAAAGCATCGACTAATTCCAAGCGCTTCAAGAGTTTGACTCTCTTTTGATTCTTCGGAGAATTAGTGGTTTTCAATTCCGCTTGAATCTTTTCAAATTCGCTGTCTAAGTCAACTTCTTTCAAAAGCTTCTGAATAGCAGCGGCACCCCAATCAAATTCAGCGCCGGTATAAGTGTTGATGTATTTAGAAGTAGTCGTGAAATCAACAGGGATATCCGGTGATTTCAAGCGGCCTAATAACTCTTGACCGCGAATGATATCAGTCGCGATATTAGAGTTCAATAAATCTTCGATAACTTTGATAAACTGCTCTCTGGCATCGCGTTCATTTAAAACTTCCCCTTTGAAGAGAATCTTCGAAGTACCAGGATTTAAAACGATGTGAGAAGCGTAGTAAATAACTTCCTCAACTTGTTTAGGAGGAATATTAAGCAAAACCGAGATGCGCGAAGGAGTGCCTTTTAAGTACCAAATGTGCGTACAAGGCGAATAGAGCTTAATATGCCCCATTCTTTCACGACGAACAGCTTTAGTTGTAACTTCAACACCGCACTTTTCGCAGACAATACCAGAATTGCGAGGTTTGCGGTATTTACCGCAATAGCACTGGTAGTCCTTAGTAGGACCAAAGATCTTTTCGCAGAAAAGACCATCGGGTTCCGGACGTTGAGTGCGATAGTTGATAGTTTCCGGATTCTTAACTTCACCGTGAGACCAGGAGTTAATAGTTTCCGGGGAGGCAAGTTTAACTTGAATTGAAGTGAGTTTATTTAAATCGAACACGTTGCTGACCTCCTTAATTATTCGTTGCCGTTATCATCGCCCATTGTTTCGACGATGTGAAGCAACGATCTGTGAATATCGTCATCATCAATTTCTTCTTCCTGCGCGGAAGTTTCTTCGTGTGAGGCGTTTTCACCCATAGTTTGAATATTGTGTTTGATGTTGCGAACAGTGTTCATCGTATCGCTGGTGATAGAAGAGATATCGACTTCTTTTTCTTCGCCGCTATCATCTTTTTCATACAAGCGAACATCGATAGCAAGAGACTGAAGCTCTTTAATCAAAACACGGAAGGATTCCGGCATATTAGGCTTTTCGATCGGATGGCCTTTTAAGATAGCTTCATAGCACTTGTTACGCCCAATCATATCATCGGATTTAATAGTGAGCATTTCTTGCAAGACATGAGCAGCACCGTAAGCTTCCAAAGCCCAAACTTCCATTTCACCGAAACGCTGACCACCGTTTTGAGCTTTACCGCCCAAAGGTTGTTGAGTGACCAACGAGTAAGGACCAACTGAACGAGCGTGGAGCTTATCGTCAACCATGTGAACGAGCTTAATCATATACATGACACCGACATTGACTCTCGCATCAAACCTCTCACCGGTTTCACCAGAATACAAGACAGATTTGCCATCTTCATCCATACCGGCAGCTTTCATCATGGTCATGATTTCTTCGTTAGATATACCATCGAATACCGGAGTAGCGACCTTCAATCCACCGAGCTTCTTACAAGCCATACCTAAGTGGACTTCTAAAATCTGACCGATATTCATACGGGAAGGAACACCGAGAGGGTTAAGCAAGATATCAACCGGAGTACCATCCTCTAAATAAGGCATATCCTCTTCACGGACGATACGTGAGATAACACCTTTGTTACCGTGACGTCCAGACATCTTGTCACCTTCGGAAATTTTACGTTTTTGAACAACTAAGACCTTTACAGTTTCTAAGACGTTAGGTTGAAGTTCATCGCCGTTTTCTCTCGAGAAGCGCTTGACATCTAAAACAATACCGCCACCGCCGTGAGGCACGCGGAAAGAAGTATCTTTCTGATCTTTAGACTTAGCTAAGAAGATTGACTGTAAGAGTTTCTCTTCCGGCGAAGCTTCAGTGTCGCCCTTAGGAGAAGTTTTACCAACTAAGATTTCACCTTCTTTGACTTCGCTACCAGGAACGATGATACCATCGGCATCGAGGTGAGCCTTCATCTTCGGAGAAATGTTAGGAACATCGGCGGTAAACTGCTCTTTACCGTTTTTAGTCTTACGACGATCGATAGAATATTCAACGATGTGTAAAGTGGTATAAGTATCTTCTTTAACTAAGCGCTGAGAGATAATAACAGCGTCTTCATAGTTGTAACCGTGCCAAGTGGTAAAGGCGATGACGACGTTTTGACCCAAGGCTAAATCGCCGTTATCCATAGCCGGACCATCCGCTAAGATTTCACCTTTCTTAACGAATTGACCTACTTTGACAATCGGTTTTTGATTAATGCAAGTTCCTTGGTTAGAACGCATGAACTTGCGTAGCTTATATGTATGAGGGACCTTGTTTTCCCCTTCTAATGTATCGATTCTAGTTCCGTCAACGTAGCTGACAACTAAATCGTTTTGAGCAATTACAGCAAAGCCAGAGTCTTTAGCAATCTTGTGTTCCAAACCGGTTCCAACATACGGAGCGTGCGGACGGAGCAAAGGCAAAGCTTGACGCTGCATGTTACCACCCATCTGAGCACGAGTGGAGTCATCGTTTTCCAAGAAAGGAATACAAGCGGAAGAAATAGAAACAATCTGCTTAGGTGAAACATCGATGTAATCGACATCTTCAGCGCGAGCCATAATTGTATCTCCATTGTATCTAGCTAAAACTCTCTCGTCAGTAATGGTGTGATTCTCGTCTAAGTTGACGTTAGCTTGAGCGATAATGTGCGATCTTTCTTCATCAGCAGACAAGTAGTCAGTGACATCAGAAACAACCTTGTCTTTAACGCGGCGATACGGAGTTTCAATAAAACCGTATTTGTTGATCTTCGCGTAGCAAGCCAAGTTAGAAATTAAACCGATATTTTGACCTTCAGGAGTTTCGATTGGACAGATACGTCCGTAGTGAGAATAGTGGACATCTCTAACTTCAAAAGAAGCGCGATCTCTAGTTAAACCACCAGGACCTAAAGCTGAAATACGGCGTTTGTTAGCGAGTTCAGAAAGAGGGTTAGTCTGATCCATGAACTGAGAAAGCTGAGACACATTAAAGAACTCTCTGATAGCAGAAGTTAAAGGCTTGATATTAATAAGCTGTTCAGGTGTGACGTTCTCTTTATCTTTAGAAACAGACATCTTATCGGAAATGATTCTTTCCATTCTCGATAAACCGGTGCGGAACTGATTTTGAATGAGTTCCCCAACAGAACGAATACGTCTGTTCCCCAAATGATCGATATCGTCAATCGTACCGACGCCATCGATGATATTAGTGAAATAAGAGAAGCAAGCGATGATATCAGAAGCAGTGACAAACTCTTCTTGATTGTTCATGTTGTTACCAACAACATTAACAATCTTAGTCTGATCTTCATCGGCGTAAACTTTGACAATGTTAACAATATTGTGATCGTCTAAATCGAAGTTCAGCGGGAAATTGTAAACGTGCGCACCAGCTTCAAAGAAGTGCTCTTCAGCTAGCTTCAGGACCATATCGCGGCTTAAAGTGGTGCCAGCTTCATATACGACTTCACCGTTAGCGGAAATTAAATCTTCAGCTAAAGTAGCGCCGATTAAACGATTGTAAATACCGAGTTTTTTATTGATCTTAAAACGTCCAGCCGGGCCTAAATCATAGTTGCGGTGATTGAAGAATCTCGTGCGAATTTGTCTGGCGACATCGGAGTCTTCAACCGGTTCACCCGGACGGAGCTTAGAGTAAATAATCTTTAAAGCATCGATAGAAATATCTCTTCCATCATTAGGAGCGGGGTTCTTTTCAAGAGTGTGAACGAGCATGCTGTTATCGCCGAATAAGGCTAAGATATCAGCGTCATCAACCAAGCCTAAAGCGCGGAGTAAAACGGAAGCAGAAACCTTCTTCTGCTTATCGATACGAACATATAAAACACCTTTAGGATCAGATAAGAACTCCAACCAAGTTCCTCTTTGTGGAATTATATCTGCCCCGTAAATATACGAAGCGGAAGCGGCGATTTCATCTTTGTGCATATAAGCGCCAGACGATCTAACAATCTGAGATTCAACGACCTTTTCAACGCCGTTGATAATAAAGGTGCCAGATTGAGTCATCATCGGGAAATCACCCATAAAAATCTTGCCTTCTTGCATGGTGCCATCAGCGCGTTTTAAACGCAAAACGACATGCAAAGGAGCTGAGTATGTCAAAGAAGATGATTTGCATTCAAAATAATCGTTCTTCGGTTCTCCAAAAGACAAAGAAACGTAATCAAGCTCCATAGTCTCATCAGAGTTCTTAATGGGAAAGAAGTCTTTTAAAACTTCTTCGATACCCTCGTCGAGCAACCACTGGAAAGAAGCAGTTTGAATCTCGCAGAGGTAAGGGAGCGGTAATTGACCAGAAATTTTAGAAAAATCAGCGCGATTGTTTTCTAAATAGCGGATCTTCTTACCTGCAAATATCTCTTCGAAAGTTTTCATTTATCGTGTTTCTCCTTTTTGAAGGCCTTAAAAATAAACATATCAAACAAGGCTATTTTTGATATCGTTTTAAATAGCAAATAACCTCTTAGGGGCTTTTTGCCCCTAAGAGTTCAATGCGATTGTATTAAGTTATTACTTAACTTCGACATCAGCACCAGCATCAGCGAGCTGTTTGCGATAATCTTCAGCTTCAGCCGGGGAGATCTTTTCTTTGACAGCGACCGGAGCAGAGTCAACCATCTTCTTAGCATCCATTAAGCCCATACCGGTGATGTTTTGAACAGCCTTAATGACCTTGACCTTAGAGGCACCAGCAGATTTGAGCATAACGGTAACTTCAGACGGAGCGGCATCTTCAGCAGCGGCGGCAGCCGGAGCAGCAGCAACAGCGGCAGCAGCGGTAACACCGAATTCAGTTTCGATAGCCTTAACTAAGTCCATGACTTCAACAATAGTCATCTCTTTTAACGAGTTGATGATCTCTTCATTGGTTAATTTAGCCATAATCAATATTTCCTCCTAATTAGTAATTGGCTTGAGCGTATAGCTCTGTAACAAAATTAATTGCGCGATTCAGCAACTGCTTTGCAAGCGATAGCAAAGCTGCGAACCGGGGTTTGCAAAGCCGAGAGCAACATGGAAAGAGCGTTTTCTTTCGAACCGACATGGGCCAAAGATATGGCGCGTTCGGCATCGCAGAAAGTACCCTCGATGATAGCCCCTTTGACTTCCATTTCTTTGTTCTTAGAAACGAAGTCTGCAAGTGTAGGTAAAATAGAAGTAGCATCTTCAGAAGTCAACAAAGCGTTCGGACCTTGCAATAAAGATTCGAGCTTTTCGAAGTGCTCAGCCTCAAGAGCTCTCTTGATAAGAGTGTTCTTGGCGACCTCCATTTTGCCGTTGTTCTTTTTGAGATTAGCTCTCAACTTATTGATCTTCGAAACCGATAAGTTGTGATAAGTGACAATGACAGCGCACTTAGCATTTTTAAGTTCGCTATTAAGTCTCTCAACCTGAGCTTTTTTCTCGTTAAGAATGGCTTGGTTCATCTGTACACCTCCTAAATATATAGGCAACAATATCCATATCACCTTCTAGGTGGAAGAAACGATTTTGCAATAGTATTCCTGCTACCTCGGCAGCGAATTAAGCGTTGCGCAGCTGCTGTCTATGGTATATTGGTTGCTTTTTTAATTAATTAGACTCAATTAGATAGCGAGTCTGATAGCCGGACCCATGGTAGTGTGGAGAGTCGCGGACAAAATGTAAGTACCTTTAACTGCACTAGGCTTAATGCGGTTAATAGTATCGATAACAGTCTGTAAGTTAGTTTGAATTTTTTCGTTATCAAAAGAAACGCGAGCAATAGAAAGATGAAGGTTTCCATCTTTATCGACACGATAAGCTAACTTACCATTCTTAATTTCTTTAACAGCAGTAGCGATATCAGGAGAAACGGTACCAGATTTAGGGTTAGGCATTAATCCTTTAGGACCTAAGATACGGCCCATTTTACCGAGTTGACCCATCATATCCGGAGTAGCGACGATAACGTCGAAATCAAACCAGTTCTCTTTTTGAATCTTCTCAAGAAGTTCAGCTCCACCAGCGTAATCAGCGCCAGCAGCCTTAGCTTCTTCAACTTTAGCAGCAGTAATAGCTAAAACTTTCTTAGTTTTACCATTGCCGTAAGGTAAAGTGATAGTACCTCTAAGCTGTTGATCAGGCTGTTTTGTATCCAAATTCAAATGGAATGAAATGTCGATAGTCGAATCGAATTTGGTAACAGCAGTAGATTTAACAAGCTCACAAGCTTCAGCTAAAGTGTATTTTCTACCCTTTTCAACAAGCTTGAGAGCAGCAGTGTATTTCTTTCCTCTTTTCATCTTGTTACTCCCCTCTCTTATTCAGCGATTTTAACGCCCATTGATTTGCAAGTGCCTTCGACACAGCGGATAGCAGCTTCTAAAGAATCGACAGTTAAGTCTTGCATCTTATACTCAGCAATCTTCTTAACTTCTTCCTTAGAAATAGTTCCGGCAGAAACACTCTTATCCTTAGAGCCTTTTTCAATACCCAAGGCCTTTTTAATAAGGAAAGTAACAGGGGTAGTCTTTAAAACGATATCGAAAGACTTATCTTCGTAAATCGTTAAAATGCACGGGACTAAGTCACCGTGGCGATCAGATGTCATGGCGTTGAACTTAACGCAGAACTTACCGCCGATGCCGTAAGGACCTAACTTCTGACCGAGTTTAGCCGGGCTAGCTTCGCCGCCCATGGCTTCGATTTTCATAGTTCTGAGAATCTTTTTCACGCGATATCCTCCTTTATATATGTATCCGTGCGTGGTTAACGAACAGCAACTGTTCTCCCACGACTTTCAAAGGCGCGAAAATACGCACTTCCGAAAGCTATGATATTTTAGCAGTTTGTCAAACTAGATGCAACGATTTTTATTAGTAATCTTATTCAAAAATAAAATTAACTCTCTATTACTCATAATCTTATTAATAAAACTCTTAAAAAACAACTATAAAACTATCTATATTTTCATTAATTGCACTTTATTGCAGATTTTACCCTATCATTAATTGCACCTTTTGTTTGAGTTTAAATTTTTATATATGATATCAATTATGTAAAAACACAATGAATTAAAATTTGTTAATCTTTAGTCAGCAATATTGCTTTTAATTTATACTCCCTTTCAAATTAAATGTCTAAAAAACATAGACTAATTTTATATGTTGCAAAAAATAATTTTGTTAAATATCCTAGGCCATTCATCATTTAAAGAAATTATAAAGATAGCGGAATAACAGGTTTCATTAATACAAAACAGTTTTCTTACATTTCAAATAAAAAGCCAACACTTCATTAGATGAAGTGAAGGCTTTTAAGGTTACAAATTAATAAACTGCTTAACCGATAAACTCAATCGCACCGATAAATCCACGGAGATTGAATTCAATGTGAACGGTGCTAGATGCTGAGATATCAAAAGTTAATTCAGTAAGGGCAGCACCTTCATCGGCATAACCCATATGGCATAACCCATATTAGATATAGTGGTGTAATTAGTAGGGGTACCTGATGTAGACACGCCTAACTTATCAGAAGCTTTCCAGCCGATGGCTTTAATTTTAACTGTTTCGACAGTTTCGTTGGCAAAGGATAGATCAATATATCCATTTTTTGAACTAGTACCAGCTTTTAATCCAAATTGATAAAAAGTTTCACCTTTACTACTATAACCAGCAGAGATTTTATCAGTAGCAGTAATTGTCGCTTTGTTTGATTGATCATCGCCTATGCAATCATCGAAGACCTTTTGCAAATCAGCTGTTTTATAGGAGTCTGAGTTTCCAGTTAACCCTTCATAGTTAACAAAGTTATAACTTGCAATGGTTTCTTTAACGGTTGCAGGAACGACGTTAACAGTGAAAGTATCTGTAACAGTAGCTGTAGTAGCAGAAGTAACAGTAATAGTAGTTTCACCTTCTTTAACACCAGTTACAACACCGTTTTCAACAGTGGCAATCTCAGGCTTTGAAGAAGTCCAAGTCCAGGTGTCAGTAGCTTCAGCGGGTGTCGGAGTAGCAACTAAAGTTGTTTTAGCACCAACTTCAACTGTACTAGAACCAGACAATTCAACGGCAGTAGCGTTGACAGTGATTGCTTTGACATCAGTAAAGACAAAGGTAGCATACTTGTTTTTGGTTTCATAACCAACATAGTAACCAGTAACAGTATACTTCTTACCAGCCTCACCCCAATTGCTGTATGGAGCTTCAATGACAGTATCAGAACCATCAATTGGATAGGTAGCAAAACTACCTGCTTCGCCGATAATAGTATCCCAGGTATAAAGTTTATTAGCTGTAGTTGAATAAGGATTGGTAGCAAAACCATCAGCAATTTCAGCGGTTAAAGGTGTAGCTTGAGGAAGAGTTGGGGCAGTTCCATCTTGAACTTTCTCAAGAGAAGAGCCGCTGTAACTGAACTGCAAAACACCATTGTTAGCACCAATACTACCAGAAGCTTTAACATAATCACCAACTTCAAAGTTACCAACAACATCTCTATCGTAATAGTAAATAGAGGCTTCACCATCAGAAATAACTAAAGCATTGCTATTTTTAGCGGCAACAACACCGGTTACTTCAGCTTCTTGACCAACTTCGACAATTTCAGAAATCTTTGTAGCTTTTTCTGCTTTGTCGACTGTCGGAATTAAAATACCCATGAGTTCGCGAGTTTCATTGTACTTTTCATAAATACCGCGAACAGTGATAGTATCACCAACCTTAAGGTTCTTAGTAGCTTCATTAGTGGAGTAATCTTTCGGATTATCAAAAGCAGGTAAACCAGTAGCTTCATCAAAAGTTAAAGCGGTAGTAGTAGAGGTTAAACCATACACATAAACTTCTTTATCAGAGCCTTCGGTTTTAATATGTAAGTTTCCATACTCGGTACTATCAATCGTAGTAATTTTACCAGTAACTTCATGGAAATAACGGGCATCAGGCTCAGTTTCACCTTCAAATTCATCACTGGTCATTTGAGTGTTAGAAACCGGAGTGCCATTGACAGCTAAAATAACAGCATTAATTTGCTTTGTGCCATTGTATTCATCGCGGATAACATAAGCAATTAACTCATCGCCAACTTTTATATTCTTAGTAGTTTCATTGAGTTGATAATTTTTAGGATTACTAAAGGTGTACTGTTTCGTAGCTAATGAATAAGTTAAAGCACTAGCATTGACAGTCGAACCATAAACCAACAAGTCTTCATAAGAAGCATCAGAAACATGAAGGTTACCATAGTCACCCGCAGAAGTATCAGTCGCTTTTTGACCTAAGCTTTTAACTGTAGTCTTTAAGCGATAAACAACGGTCTTATCAGCGTGTTCGGTATCATTAATAATTGCCGCAATATTTGTCGCAGCAACATAATCGGGTTCAGTTAAAGATTCTAAAATATTCAATTCAACAGTGTCAGATAAAGTAGTGCCATCAGGATTGTTAACAGTTACTGTAATAGTAACACTACCTGCACCAACCGGGTAAATATGAGCGCCAGAAACAACAGCTACGGCAGTATCAGAAGAAGTAACTACGATTACACCTTTAGAAATAAGATAATCAATATTTCCTTCAGGAGAAATAACAATATCTAACTCGCGATCAGCTTCGTTAGCATGCCATTCAGCGGTTAATTCAGTTTTGTTGTTAATAGCAACGCTAGTATAATTTGTCTCTACAATCGATTCGGAACTAGAACTTGTTGTAGAACTTGTTACAGAACTTGTTGTAGAACTAGTAGAACTAGAAGCGCTGGAACTGGAAACGCTAGAAGAAGTGGAATCGTCACAAGCGACTAGACCAAACAAACACAATAAGGCGATCGGTAAAGCAAATACCTTTTTTTTCATAATTTTCCTCCTTTAATCGCACAAACAACTTTGAAACTTCCGCTTACTGGACGAAAGTTTCGTTTTGTATATCCTTAAGCAACGAAGAATACTGATGTTTCTTCACAACACCGATAGAAACAAAAGACACTCCCGTTACTAAAAGAATCAGACCGACAACGAGCAGAACTACAAATACGTAAAATTCTGCACAGGTAGTAACCAACTGATATTGGTTATTAGGTTTTTTAGCAAGCAAGAAAAACATTATTGCTAAAACCAACAAAATTACAGAAACAGAAACAAATCCCATTCCGCTAGCAAAAGAATTTCTCGCGCGCTGGATTTCAGAATGCGCAGCGCGTGAGAGAGATTTAATATCTTTTTCTGTATGACCAGAGTGAACGATCTGACCACAGCGCGGACAGATATAACACACTTCTTGTTCACCAACAAATTCTTGATCTTGAACAGATTCCAAAGAAGAGGACTTTACCTCGAGCTTCTTTTCATCAAAATGTTTTCCGCAGTGGTAACAATACATATCGTTCCTCCTTTATTATTATTCAACAACAATGATGTCGCTTGAATCGTTTGGAATGACTTGGAAAGTCAAATTTCCACTAGTTGTGTAATGGTAAGCGTAAACACCCTTAATTTTAAGTTTCTTATTCAACCATTGTTCCTCAGTCTTCCAATAGGTGTCGCCTTCTGGACGATAGTTAAACGGAACATACAAGTTAAAATCAGAATCTTTGAAATAAACAGTGTAAGCAGATTCATCTTGAGACTGATATACCCTGTCGACTTCCAAAGTGTCAGTAACTTCAATACGCCCATACAAAGACTCTAAATTGCGAGTAGTAGCTACTTCGTTTAACTGATCTTTGGTATAAGTGAAAACGTGCATGGTTTGATCAGTATCAGCGTTTTCTTCCGGAGTGTAAATAACTTGAGAATCTAAGCTATCAATAGAAGCAATCGGGAAATCGGCATCGGTAAGCTGGAAGCCGAAGTTTTCAGAATCATTACCAATAGCCATAATCTGCAAATAGGTATTCATCTTGGTATATTTGGTAGGAATCTTCGACATACCTGTAAAGATATTAATACCAGCGTATTGTCCACCTTTGGTGGCATCATCCGGATCATTAGGAATATAAGCGTTGATATACAAAGTGTTATCAACGTAACCAACAACAGTCCCATTAACGCGCATACGAACGTTGTCGTATTTGTTAGAATAGCTGCGATCTTCTATTTGCTTAGCAACTTCATTTTTCAAATCTAGCAAAGAAACATCGCCGTAATTGTCTTCTGTAGCTGGAACCCATCCTTCTTCAGGAACACCAGAAAACATATTCAATTTATATTCTCTAGCTTGAGTTTCCGCATCATAGAAAACAGATTCTAAAGCTTTGATATTAGAAGTGTTCTTAGCCCAAGATAAGCCTTGCTCAACAATTTCAAGATTCAACAACTTAAGTTGATCTTTACTGGCGTGTTCGACTGTTTCATTGTAATAAACCAAAACCAAATCACGCCCGTTAGAATCTTGAGAAGGGGTTCCGTAATGATCGTAATTCATAGAAACTATAACAATAGTTCCGTTTTTATCCGCTTCCTTCAATCTCTCTTTGGTGAAATTAGAAGCAGTTCTTCCCCACTCTTGAATATCACCAGTGCTCTCCGGAGTATCACAGCCGTAAAAACGCCCTTTAATAGTAGTGTCTTTAGAACCATCAGATTGAATAAAGTGAGCGGTATCTCCATCGATAGCTAAATGCAAATCAACTTCGCCGACACCTTCAGTAAAGAAATCTCTTCCTTCGTAATCTAACTGAAGCTTAGCTTCAGGTCTATCGGTGTATTCAACCCAATCTGGCAAACTGCTTTCAGAAGTAGTTAAAGAAGATGAGATATCAGAAGTAGACGATGATGAGATATCAGAAGTAGACGATGAAAGTACTGATGAATAAGAAGTTCCATCGTTACAACCGGTGATACCACCTACCATGAGTAGAGATAAAAGCAATACAGAAATTCTACTTTTATTCATTACAACCACCTCCTTAATTCAAATGCAGTTTAGTTGCTGAAATAGCATCATTCAAAGCTGTCTCAGCATTCTTAGTTCCCTTTAAAACTTGAGTAATTACAGCACCACCTTGGTCACGAAGTTCAGCAGAACCAGGGAAAACAGGGGTGTTAATGTATTTACCATTGATTTTATTGATGACAGTGTCAGCTGTTAAAGCGTAATCCTCACCATCTTCCATAAACTGATTAAACAAGGCAGTTTCGTAAGAAGATTGTCTAACCGGAACATAACCTTCAGAACCATTGATACAAACAATAGCGTTGTTTTCCTCGTTAGTAATGTACTTTAAGAACTTCCAAGCATATTCAGCACGCAAGTTGTTCTCTTCATCAGAATAAGAACTGTTTCTCAAAATAGTGAGAGTAGGCCCTTGAGAAATATATGAGCGAGAAGCTTCGTCATTAAAGTAAGGAACCATAGCGACGCCAACGGTGAAATCGTCAGTTGTCGGAATATTGTAACCGGCACCACCAGAGGAGCCGATAGAGAAAACGGTTTGAGCGCTTGTAAAAGCGGTAGAACCATATTCGTTTTCTACACCTTTTGTAGTGAGTAAATGCCCGTTATACCAGCCAGCTAATTCATTCAATATACCTTCGAGTTTTCCAAAAGCTTCAGCCTCTTCAAACCCAATAACGCCCTTTCCATCTTCACCGATAGAAGAATAAGGAATATTGTTCTGATAAATTTCTGTGATAAACAAATTAGAATCAGAATCATAATAAGCCGGATAGTCAACAGCTGAAGCATATTGATATAGTTCAGTACCTGCATCATCTTTATGTTCTTGAATAACTTCACAAAGTTCCATTAATTCATCCCAAGAGCAGGTTTGAATCCAATTGTCTCTAGCCTCACCAGTCAATTCAGGTTTATAAATGCTCATAGCAGCATTATAAACTTCAACGTTGTAGAACATTACCTCTGAAGACTTCATGAATGCCAAAGAATAGATGCCATCTTTTTGATAACTTTCACCCTCATCAAAGAAGGATTCGACAAAATCTTCCGTACCAGGGTGACCATCAACGTCATCACCAAGATAATCCTGTGTATCAAATCCATATTCACTAGAATTCATATACGAAGTTAAATCAACCACGTTATTTTCTCCTTGACGGAGATAATCTGCAATATGGTCAGGATAAGCGACAGAAATTGTAGGCGTACTTCCTGCGGGGAACGACTTTATAACTTTATTTCTTATATCGTCATAACCACCTTGATAGGTAAATTCGATATTTACATCGACATTTTCATTTTCGAGGATAATATTGTGGAATTGACTAGCAAAAGCTTGCATCTGCTCTTCAATACCATGACCAAAAGTGTGCCAAAAATTAACAGTAACATGGCGGATTTCACCATTGGTAGATGATGAAGATGTAGATGTAGATGTTGATGCTGATGATGTAGTTTCACCACTAGATGAACCGTCATCGCAAGAAGTAAGCCCACCTAGCAGCGTGCAAGCTGCTAGGGTGAGAATACTTAACGTCTTAAATTTCATTGTTTTACCTTTTCTATAATTAATTATTTAATTGACTTGATAGCTTCATTATAGGCAGTTGAGAAGATGGTATCGAGCCAAGAATCAAGAGTTTCATCAGTTTGAGTCTTACCGCGTCCAGCATTCATAACTTGGGTCATAATACTACCAGCTTGATCACGGCAAGCAGAAGAACCAACGAAAACCGGAGAGACATAGAATCTGTCTAAAACTTCATTGAAGTATTTTAAGACTAGACCATTGATAACTTCGACATCGGTAGTTTCACTGACATTAGCAGCTGCTAAAGCATCTTGATAGATTTCAGTTTCGGTTGAAGAATATCTAACCGGAGCATAGTTGGAGTTAAGCGAGAAAACAGCACCATTATCTGTATTAGTGATGTATTTATAGAACAAGAAAGAAGCCCAGGCTCTATTTTCATCAACGCCACCAGAGGTTTTATCGTGTCTCAAAATTGTCATAGAAGGACCTTGAGAGATAATGCGATTATTGCCGTTTTGAGCGCCCGGAATTTGAGCAACACCAACAGGGAAAGGATCAGTAGAAGCAATTTGATGTTTAGCACCAGCGGTAGAACCAATACCAAACAAAGTCTTATTAACTTTAAATAAATCAGAAGTATAAGCACCATCAGCATTAGAACCAGAAGTAATCAAGTACTTTTTAGATGCAGCGTCATAGAACATCTTCATCAAGTCTTTCATTTCATCGTTGTTAAAATCAGCAGAACCGACACCGGTAACCTGATTAATACTAGTGTAATCGTAACCATATTGCTCAGCTAAAGTAATAAAGAAGTTATCATCAGAATCATAACCAACAATAGCGGAATAAGGGTCAGATAAATCAATGATTTGTTTTACAGTTTCATTGTATTTAACGATAGCCGGACAAAGCTTATTAAACAACTCTTCCCAAGTAAGATTGTTCAAATAGTTTTCATTCAAAGGATTACCACCATTAATAGACTTATCAATAGTACTTAAATCCAAATCGATTAAGGCCTCGGCATTATAGAACATGGCTTCTGTTGATTTACCGAAAGGCAACGAGTAAATACCCGGGATAGAGTATTCACTACCTTCTTGCCAGAAAGCTTCAACAAAATCATTGGAAATTTCTTCTTCAGTAAAGCCATACTTAGAATCACTGACATAGTCAGTTAAATCTAATGCTTTATTATAGTTAATATAATCAGCGACGTGGTCAGGATAGCAATAGGTGATATCCGGATAGTTGTCAGCAGCAAAACCCTGAACAATCTTTTCTCTTAATGAAGTGTAATCTCCAGATTGTTTAACGTTATTAATAGTAACGTTAGGTTCTATTTCTTTGAAGTCTTCAATCCAGGAGTTCAAAAGCTCTTGCTTAGAATCATCCATCGTAGTCCAAATGGAAATCGTGGTAGGTTCAGTAATCTTAGGAACATATGGTTGTTCTTCAGAAGTGCTAGAACTGCTTTGATCACCACCATTGCTTGAAGAACTGGTAGTTTCAGAGGCAGACGAAGATGAAGATGATCCCTCGCTAGAGCCATCTTCACATGAGACCGTAAAAGCCAATGTAGCTAAGATCGGTAGAAGTAACAAACGACTTTTTTTCATAATTTCCTCCTTTATATGAAATTTCTAAGACATATATGTTTAACAGGCTATCCTGATTAAACCATTAACCTTTAATACCAGCACGTCCAACGCCGCGCATAATGTATTTTCTAAAGAACACGAAGAGCAAGAAAAGCGGAACTGTAACTAAAACAGTAGCAGCCATTTGATAACCGTATTCGACTTGACCGGTATCAACATCTTGGAATGTTGAACCGCGCAAACCATTAGAAATCAAGCGGAACTCTTCTTTATTAGTAACTAAATCAGGCCAGACATAGGAGTTCCAAGTGCCCATGAACTTAAGAATAGTAATAGAAATTAGTGTCGGAGCAGCAAGCGGAACCATAACCTTCCAAAGGAATGACCAGTCTGATTTGCCGTCAACTTTAGCAGCTAAATAAAGCTCGTTAGGTATCTGTTTAAAGTTCTGCCTCAACAAATAAATATAGAAAACAGAAATCCAGAACGGAACAATCATAGATAAGTAAGCTTCTGTCAATGTTTGACCATCACCAATCCAACCGAAGGAAGCTACTGTAATGTAATTTGTGATAACCATCATTTCACCAGGAATCATCATAGTCATTAAGAAGACCATAAACAGAGCTTCTCTGCCTTTGAACTTCAATCTAGCGAAAGCGAAAGCCGCAAAGATTGTAGTTAACAAAGTACCGATGGTTGAGAAAATTGCAACAACTATGGTGTTCCACATAAACGTACCAAATTTGAACACCTGGAAAACGTAAACGTAGTTTGACCACATAACGACTGAAGGGAAAAACGTCTGAACTTGAGCGTCAATTTCATCTTTTTGTTTCAAAGATGTAATTAACATCCAATAGAACGGGAATATAACAACAATAGCCAGAGCAAGAATAAAAGCATAGACAAGTACCATAGAAACGATATGCCCTATCTTCTCGGCTCTTTTAATAGATTCAACGGTTCTACCAGATTCTTCAATTGAGAGAACGACTTCTTGATTCAAAGAATGATTATTAAAGTCGATGTAGCTCTTGGTTTTATTTGAAGCAGTTTTAACCATACATTTCCTCCTTTAATAATGCACTCTCTTCTTCGAGATCCACATCTGGAAGAAGGTGAAAATCAAGATGATAACGAACAAGAAGACTGCCGCAGCAGCAGCTAAAGAAGTGTTTTCTTGCAAGTTCTCATAAATGTAATAAACGATAGTATACATATTAGGATCGCCGTTATCACCGAAAGTACCAGGACCACCGAATAAACCGACGATAGATGTATACTCTTTAAACGCTCCGATAAAGGAAGTAATAACAATGTAAAGAATCTGCGGTGAAAGCAAAGGAACAGTGATTTTCCACAAGACTTTCATGTGAGAACAAGAATCAATCTGAGCAGCTTGATAGTACTGCTTATCAATACCCTGTAAACCAGATAAGAAGACTAAGATCTTAAACGGAATAGACGACCAAACGATGTAGATACAAAGAGGTATCATAGCAACTGAACGATCAGCGCCATAAATCCAAGCGTAGTTGTCTAACCCAAAGATGTAATTAATAACACCATCAACATCAAATATAACTGAGAAAACCATACCGACCGCGATAGCGTTAGTGACATACGGTAAGAAAAATACTGTTTGTAAGAATTTCTGGAACCATTTAAGCGAATTTAAAGCGACAGAAATAATCAACGCCAATAAAGTCGATATTGGAACTGTGATAAAGACAATAATAAATGTATTTGGAATAGCGTACTGAGTAAAGAATATTTCTTTAGCACCACTAGACATAGATGTAATGCCTAAAATAACAGCAAAGTTTTTCAAAGTTAATCCGTCATAAGTGCCAGCGGCGTAAAGATAGTTATCAGTAAAAGCGATAAACATCGTATTGATTAACGGATAAATTAAGAAAACAACGAGCAAAACCAAAACGGGAGCTAAATACAGCCACGCTTTCCAGTTGTTTTTGGAAGCAACATCTTCAACACCAGTAATTTGATATGCCTTTTTAGGACGGCGAGTAGAAACTAAACGAATAACCTTTTTAGTTTCAGAATCGTATTGAACCGGATGTTGCAACTGCTCAGCAATCTTGGCATTTAATTGCTCCTCAGCTTTGATAGCTTCTTCAATTTTAGCGTTAGAATCAGCAACGAGTTTTTGATAATCAGCAGTCAAAGAAGCTTTTTCTTCTTCAGTATCAGCCGACCGTAAAGCCTTTTGAAGCTCAATCTTTGCTTTTTTAATAGCTCGCTTAGCTTCAAACTTAGCATCTTTAACGGCCTGCTTAGCTTCTTGCTCTGCTCCTATTCTAATGTATTGTTCCATACTGACTCCTATTCGGTGTAGATGCGCTTTTCAGTAACGACATCAAATATGAACATTTTATTAGGTTTAACTTTAAGTTTAAGTTTCTTAGCAGTGGTTTCATCCTCCGCAGAAATGATGAACTTAAAGGTAGGTTTAGTGCATTGAGGGTTACGAGCAATAATAGAAATATCGCGGCCGAGAATCTGAAGCTGTTCAACCTCGCAAGTTAAACCGTATTTGTTTCTATCAGATTCAATTTGGAAACCTTCTGGACGAATAGCAATCTTAAGCTGTTGATCAGGGATGTCCTTTTTAACTTCCGCAATAATATCATCGCCAATATAAATCTTTTTATCTTTAATATACCCATCAAAAACGTTAATAGGAGGGGTTCCTAAGAACTGGGCAACGAAGAGGTTCGCCGGATTGTTATAAACGTTCTGCGGTGAATCGATTTGCTGCATTTCACCTAATTTCATAACGACAATTTGATCAGAAATCGACATAGCTTCTTCCTGGTCGTGAGTAACGAAAACAGTAGTAATACCTGTTTCCTGCTGAATGCGGCGGATTTCTTCACGAGTCTGCAATCTCAAACGAGCATCCAAGTTAGAAAGAGGTTCGTCTAAAAGAAGAACCTTAGGTTTTTTAACTAAAGCACGGGCAATAGCAACACGCTGTTGTTGACCACCTGAAAGTTGAGAAGGTTTACGCTGCAAATATTCGTCAACTTGAACCAACTTTGCGGTATCCATAACGATATCTCTTCTTTCTTCTTTAGTAAGTTTACGGTGAGTAATAGCCTGTTTAAGTTCCATCTCAATATCAGTAAGCTGGAATTCATTCTCAAAAATGTTTTTCATTTCTTCACTCTCAGGTTTAGTAATCTTTGTAACAGTGAAGAAAACCTTAGATTGATTATTAGCGTAATAAAGCTTTAAATCAGAACCGTGAATTTTTCTCTTGAGGAACATCTTTCTAAAGCGCTGAACCAAATGGTGGTTCTTAACTTTAACAATCGAGCAAGTGCTCGTAGAAAAGAAAGCGGCTTTGTTAAGATCTCCAACTAACTTTTCATAATTGGTAGATTTTACATTAACAGCACGAACCATGGCTTCATATTCGCCGGTCGGCAAACGAGTAATAATGACGCCTTCAGAATTACCATAAGGTTTTAAAGCGGTTTTTAAAGCGTTAATGGTTTCATCGATTTTGTCAGTTACAAAGTCGCGAGTTAAACGGCCTTTAAATAGCAAATCAAGAACATCTTCATCAGATTTAACATTGATAGTGGCGCGGAACGAAGCGTCGTATTTAGCTTCTGAAGTTTGAATCTTTTCTTCGCTAATAAGGGTTGCCTCAATAATCAAAGGCATATTTTCTTTAAAGAGATCTTCGCTCGCTTCTGAAATATCGTGAAGTTTAATGTCTATAGTTAAAACTCCGGCTTGTGTGCTTGTAGTAACCATACAAGCTTTCTTTTTCAAGCCGATTCTCTTAACCAAAGAAGCAATGGACTTAACGATACCATCAACAATATCATCTTTCTTTAATGTGTAAGTGTATACCAAATGGAAATCATAGAAAGTGACTAAAGGAACTTCAACTTTCAAATTAGTAAGAGGAAATTCAATATTTTTATAAATGCTCATATGCGGATACAAAGCGTAGTTTTGGAAAACCAAACCGATACCGCGTTTTTCCGGAGCCAAATTAGTAACTTCCTGATCACCGAACCAAACTTCACCGCTGGTCGGAACTTGCAGACCAGAAATCATATAAAGGGTTGTAGATTTACCACAACCAGAAGGCCCTAATAAACCGACAAGTTTGCCATCGGGGACTTCAAAGTCTAAGTCCTTGACAGCCACGGTGTCACGAATGTGCTTTTTAGCATCACCCGGGAAGATTTTAGTCAGTTCCTTAATACGAATTTCCATATGTGTTCGCTCCTTTATTCTTTAATTAGTACCATCATCAGCTTTATCTTCATTGAGTTTTAACGCTTCAACTTTCTTCTTTTCTCTATAAGCTTTAAATTCTGTAACAAAGTAACGAATGTAATAGCCGAGGAAAAGAACGGCGAAGATAGAGGAAACAATGACAACTACATCGATAGGGTTATAAGTAACAACTGAGTTATTCAAGAAAGTAGCACGTGAGACAATGGTTAGAATAGATAACAAAATTGTACCTACACCTAC
This sequence comes from Candidatus Scatoplasma merdavium, assembly GCA_017694135.1. Taxonomy (GTDB): domain Bacteria; phylum Bacillota_I; class Bacilli_A; order RFN20; family CAG-288; genus Scatoplasma; species Scatoplasma merdavium. The sequence continues at coordinate 5,430 of JADING010000051.1, read as the reverse complement.
CAAAGCTACACCAGCATTAATGAAGAACGAACGTGGATTAACACGCTTAAACTCATCGTTTTTATATTTGTTCTTCTTGTAGAAGAAGTTAGCCGCAGTAACAGCAGCAAACAAAGCGACATAACCTACAAAAATAAAGATGTACATAGAATTGACTGATAAGAAGTTCAAATCAAAACTCTGTTCATAAATAGGAATGGAACCAAATCTAGTGGAAACATTAGATTTAGTAATGATAGCGTTAGTTGATTTATTGAAGATATCGAGAGTAATGCTCATGCCTTCTAAGGAGAAACTGACGAGATTCTTCGGATCAAAATCATCTCCAACCCATTCGTTTTTAAATTCAAATGTAACGAGATTGTCATTTCCTTTTTTAATTTGGAAATAAGCGACAGGAGACTCAGTAGAAATTTCAACAGTTTTAATTTCGTTGTTAGATAAATAACTAACTTTATAATTACCTGTTGCTATTTGCGTAAAACGATAGCGAATTTGATAGTTAGAATTACTTTCAAGTCTGTCTTTATAAGAAGAGTAAGTAGAATAGTTCAACTCTTGATATATGTCAGGTTGCTGATCAATCTTAGTAGAAACGTAAGTGTAGCCACCGAAAGACTTCGTAGAATCATATTCCATATTTAAGAAGTAATCTACAGAATATTTCTCTTTGTAACTAATCGAAGGGTGAACGGAAAATTGGCCATCTGATACCAACGGTTCATAACGCTGAGATATCTCGCTTCTTTCAGCTTTATAAATATTAGATAAAACTATAGATTCATCATCGATAGAATCGCCTTTCGCAAGCGGAATATCGACAAACTTTGTAGCAGAAGAACTGGCAATTGAACTTCCGCATCCTTCATATCTATTGCCCTGGGAATGTTCAATTTCAGGATAGAAATGTTTAGTTTCAACAGACCCATCAGCATGTACTACATCGTAAGTAACACGAAGTGGAAGCTGTTCAATTCCAGTCTGTTCATTTCCTAAAAACCCGTAAATGAAGTTTTCTCCAGTACCGATAGAAGAAGTTCCAGAAACGTTATAACTAGTTTCTTCTAATTCAACGCCATAGTTGACATTGGAACTATCAGTCCAAAATTCTGAATACCCTTCGGGTAAATTATCTTCAGCATAAGCAACATTAATTTCACATGTTTCTGGCAAATTAGTTAAAGCGTTATCATAAACACTAACTACGCTAGAAGGAATATCAATGGCCTCTATGCCTTCTGCCTGATCCTCAATAACAGCATCAGACATGATGCCAACAATATCTAAAACATAAAAGCCTTTTCTGACAACTTGACTAGGAATAATAACATGCCCTCTATTAGAACCAGATGTACGGGGTTTAATTGAATAAACATAAGCATCAAAATGAGGAAGCTCTGAATCAGGTAAACCGGTAGAATAATCCGCGTTAACATCAAATGTCGGATCATTAATTGTGAAATTCAAATCGCGATATCTGGTGTAATAAGTATTAAACTGCGATGAGAATCTAAATGTATAAGATTGAGTGGTATCGGTGTATGTGGATGATGTAATAGACACTAACATCTGTTCCCCTAAAGGAATAGTCTCCGATTCGTTAAAACCGGCGCCATCGTATTCAACGCCGATTTCTTCACTATCAGTTGAGGTTGCCAACGCGTTCTTGGCATTGTGAATTGGAGCATCATAAAGAGAAGAGGGTGAGTTAGAAACACCAAGAGAAAATACTCCCAGCGCTAACACCAATGCACCCGTAATACGTTTAAGAATCATGTTGTCGAGTGGGCCCTCCTAATAAAAAGCTACTTCGATTTCAGATTTATTATAAGAAAAACAAACGAGCTTTACAACGATACAATTTTACAATCAGTAAAATTAGCCTGATATTTACCTGTTTTGACGCAGATTTTACAAGAATATAACAAAACACAGTCAAACAGCTCAATCTATAAATCCTTATTAATATACATCTATAATAATATGCAATTAGTCGCTTTATTTATCTAATCTACTTATAGGTTCAAAATCGACAGGTTTTTTATTAGAATTCATCGATTCAACAATAATTTCATTCTTAGAGAAATATATCTTTTCTCTAGAGTTATCAACCTCTTGCAAATTCAACAAATAATCTGGAAAACCTTGTCTCTTTTTAGAAAATCCCATTAGAGAAACAGAAATAATAAAAGGAATACACAAAGTAAAAGGCGCTAATAAAAGCTCAGCGAAGAAAAATATCGCAAACCGAGCTAGAGACTTAGAAAATTTCGGATTTAAAAGTGTGGTTGAATCAACCAATCCAATTTTGTAAATAGCTTTCCCTATAGTCTTTCTCCCTCTTCTGAAAATCAAAGTTGGAATAAGGTATATTAAAATTCCCCCTATACAATAACTAATAGGAAGCTCAACAAAAATTAACATATTAGAAATATATTTAGTATTTTCAAAATATCCCGGGATAGAACTTACCAAATAGCCTTGGCACTGTTCATCAATGTAAGGAGAGATTGCTCTATTATAATATTCTTGATAGTTTGCTTTGCAATCGGGGTTTCGCTTTATCCCTAAAGATGAAGCAAGATCTGAAATATACATCTGTTGCCCCTCAAAGGTCATATTTTCATCCAACATGCAATTTTGAAAGTTTTCTAATATTTCATCTCCTAATTCATTTCCTCCTTTTAAATAAGCAAAAGAAATAAATTCTTCAATAGTGGAATAACCGCGGTTATATTTTTCGCTAGCAGCAATATCTTGGGAATTTAAATAAGTGACTATATCCTGTTGTTCCTCGTTTACTTCAACATATAAAGAACTATCTAATCTCAAACGCGATAACTCGTCTTCTTTAACTTTGTATTCCGGCGTAGAAGTTACAATATATCTAACTAGCATAAATAGAGATAAGAAAGCTACGATAAACAAAAGAAAGTCAATTAAGTTAGCTAACACTCTTCTGTGGAACAGTGCTCTAACATAGTGAATTTCTATCTTTTTTACTGGTGTTTCTACATGTTTTTCAATAGGAGTTAATTGCCCAGAAACAACCTCAACTTTTTCATCTTCAATACTCATAACTGATATCCTTTAGCTCTATAAACCTCATTTAAAGATTCTTCTGTCAGCACAACTGTTCTCGACAAATAGTCCGAAATAGAACGATTAAATGAATTGAATATGGTGAAAAAAACAAAGATTAAAACATACATTAAACTAACTATCGTTAAAAAGCTCAATTGAGGTAAAGCAAACACGTAACCGATAGATACCATTGGCAAAGGAACAAACATAATTAAGCACAAAGATTCAATAAGTCTGTAAAAGCTTACTAAAACCAGTTTTAGTTTTCGCGGATGTTCGTAATTATCAATGCTAACTGTTTCAGCTTTCATTATCCTCATTGTTAAAGTCCGCCCTTTCTTATTCAAAAAAGGATATAAAACTTCTAAAATCAAGAACGAAATAGCGAAAGATCCATAAGCGCAAAGATAAACTAAACTGTCCGAATAAGATGACAACTTTGAAAGTTCTTCTTGCATTTCATTGTATGACAATTCGTAATTTGGACTAGAAATATCGTGGATTTTAATATCGTCAATCATCATCGCATACAGCCCTAGAAAAACTGAATTAAATACATCGTTGTAATCTTGAACCGCTTGGCTAGAAGGTTCATCCTGCTCATCAAAAATCGTCTTAAACTCCTCAATGTATTCTTCTTTTAAACTAACCGAATCAAGAGAAGCAGAAAAAAACTTATTTACATCCTCATTTCCCATTCTTTCAAAAACTTCGCTCCAGTAATTAGAATCACTAACGCTATGTGAAACTTGAGTGTAATAACGATAAAATACCTCGTATTTTTTATCGCTTTCATTTTTAAATGTGTAATATCTTATAAATCCTTTACCAGTGTAAGTAAGACTCTCATTAATATCGTATTTATCTGCAGTAGAATCTAAATCATAAAACAATATTTCATTGTCATAAAGAATATCATACCTATCACGCTCGTAATTTTCCTGTGCAGAATATTTACTCTCAAATCCACTGACAGCCTGAAAAATCGGAAAGATAACTAAATTAAAAAGAAAAACCGCCAGCATAAAAGTCAAAAAGATATCGCCTAGCATAACTAGCATCCTTCTGCCCTTACTTAGTGCTGTTATTGATACATATTCAACATTCTTTTTTTCAACGTTTCCTTCTGCCATTTCAATATATTATAAAATAGAAAAGTCACGTAGACTAGACAAACAATCTACCAATATTTTTAATTGACAACCTAAAAGCGATAAACGATAATAAAGAGGCGTCATGCGACTGGAGCAATACCCAAGTGGTTAAGGGGAGTCCCTGCTAAGGATTTAGACAGGTTATCCTGTGCGAGAGTTCGAATCTCTCTTGCTCCGTATTTAAGAAAACCGCCTATAATGCTCTAGCATTGTAGGTTTTTTTATCAAAAAATACCAATTTGTGCCCACTATGGATATTGGTGTTAAAGTATATGTATTTAATTACAAGTAGTTGAATAATTCCTTATTAGAACACAGTTGGAAGTTAACTCCCTTTGCTGATCTTTTAAAAAGATAATTTATAAAACTCATATTGAGGAAATTGGAATACAAAACACTTTATCGTCAAGTTTATAAATCGTTTCAGTATTACAAATTAAATAAGAATAACCAATTTGATAATTTGAATCTTTTAATTTAGAAAAGCTTTTAACATCTTCTTTAGTAAAGCTAACTCCCGATTTACATTCAATACAATGCAAGATTCCATTTTCTAAGATAATTAAATCAATTTCATTTTGATTTTTATCTCGATAGTAATAAAAATTATCTTTGATTCCGTTATTCAAAAACGATTTTCTAATCTCATTAACAATATAAGTTTCGATAAATCTCCCGTTAAATATTGAATTTCTTAAGACATTTTCATTATTTAGTTTAGCTAAATAACAAGCTAATCCAGTATCGGAAAAATAGATTTTTGGCCTTTTAACTATTCTTTTAACAATTGATAATTCATTATATGGTTCAAGAAGATAAATTATATCCCCAGCTAGTAAAACGCTGATCCAAGATTTAATTGTATCAACTTTAACTCCAAGAGCTTTAGCTAAAGTATCATAGACTAATTCTTGACCAGTTAAAGAAGCTAAAATTTCTAAAAAATTTTGAAATTTAAGTTTATCTTTAAGATTAATTAATTGAGATACATCTCTTTCTATATAGGTAGTAACGTAATTTGAATAAAACATATTTAAATCTAAATTTTGGTTATCGTAAAGTTCTGGATACATTCCTTTAACAATTAACTTATATAATTCATCTACACTTAATTTAAAATCGTTGCTTTTTTTAGCTAATTCTAAAGGATTAAAACTCATTTTAGATTCATTAGCATTATAAACTTCTCTCG